>NZ_QWJI01000003.1 GCF_004354815.1 Cardinium endosymbiont of Culicoides punctatus | reverse complement strand
AAAATTAGCCGTTTTTTATCAAATATAGTGGAAAATCCTCAATGTCAGTCTTTTATCCCATCATATATTTGTACCACCACCTACAATAGTTCTATTACATGGTTATTATTATACTCGTAATATCCTTTTTGTATTTTCCATAAAATATTACATAATTAAAGGTATTTTGTTTAAATACTAAGTTTAGTAATTTAATAATCATAAAATTTACCTAAATAATAATCAATATTGTAGGATATTATTATATTATTGCATAATATGTAGTCTTACATTATAAAATGTATTTATAATATAATGTATTTTTGTTTAATTCATTTTTTAACGATAATTGCGAAATAAGATCACGTAAAATTTGGATGATAGGATCCCTTTAGTGATGAAACATTCCCTTCTTAATTAAAGATTGATTATTGGCTATTTTTAAAGGGCAAATTACTTATCTCCTCATAGTTCTAATCGCCTTTATTGTTAGAGAATAAAATATTCTATACAATGTTTAAAACAATTGGATTGCCACGAACACTTTTTTCTTTTATTCTTTTCTTTGTAAAAAAACAACGAGCTAACTTTAGCCTTATGTTTTTTACGCTGATATTTTGGTCTATAAATGAATCACTATACCCTTACTTTATCAAAGTATTGGTGAGTACCATAGAACAACTTACCCCAGGTTTAACTTCTCCATTTCGCGTAATGATCTTTCCGCTAATGGGTTTAATTATACCTTGGTTGTTGATGGAAATTGCTATGCGTGGTTATGGAATCATAGCTATGCGCACTTGGCCTAAATTTCGAAAAAATATTAGAGAAACCATTCTTGATTACACTCAAAATCATTCTCATAGCTATTTTTTAGAGAATTTTTCAGGTGGTATCAGTAATAAAATAGCTGAGCTACCTCGTGCCTGTGAGCATATTTTAGAGATTGTACTGGGCAGTTTTTTTTGTAGTGTGCTTACTTTTTGCATTTCATTAGTAATTGTGTTCCAGGTAAGCGCTATTTTTGGCATAATCTTGTTTGTGTTTGTTGCCATTTTTGTATTGGTAACCACATTAAGTATGAATAGTATAAATACAACAGCAAAAGCCCATGCAGATACCATCTCTACTTTGGATGGTCAAATAGTTGATAGCCTTAGCTCTATGTTAGCCGTTCGTCTATTTTCCCGTTCTGGATATGAACTAACACACATTGGTAGGTATCAAACAGATGAAATAGAAAAATCTGAAAAAGCCTCTTGGGCAATTGAAAAAGCTAATATTTTTAGAGGAGGGCTTACTTTTATCTTTATCATTATTACTTTTTTGACATTAATATATGGCTGGAACCAACGCTGGATCTCCATAGGAGATTTTTCTCTTATTAATATGACTTTCTTCAATCTTATGGGATTGGTTTGGCATAGCTCCTTTCATATTACCCAAATTGCTAAAGAAGTAGGTGTTTCTAAAGCAGCACTTTCTTTAATAAGTATGCCTCATTCGATTCAGAATCATCCTCAGGCAAAATCTTTATGCATTACAAAAGGAACTATCTCGTTTGATAAAGTTACCTTTGGTTATATCCCTAGTGTACAGATATTTGATCAAATTTCTGTTACAATAGAAGGGGGGGGAAAAATTGGCTTGGTGGGATTATCAGGATCAGGAAAAACGACTTTTGTAAATCTTATACTGAGATTGTATGATATCCAAAATGGAATAATATCAATTGATAATCAAAATATTACAAATATTTCCCAAGAATCTTTACATGAGCAGATTGCTATGATTCCACAAGATCCTCAACTTTTTCACCGTACCATTTTTGAAAATATCCATTATGGTCGTTTAGATGCAACGAAAGAACAAGTTTTAGAAGCAGCAAGCATAGCAAATTGTACTGAATTTATTAATAATTTACATAATGGCTTTGAGTCTATAGTAGGTGAACGAGGAGCAAAACTTTCTGGAGGACAACGTCAACGTATTGCTATTGCCCGTGCTATTTTAAAGAATGCTCCTATCTTAATTATGGACGAGGCAACTTCTGCATTAGATTCTGAAACAGAGAAAATCATTCAAACTAGTCTAAGAGCGCTAATGAAAGATTGCACGGCCATTGTGGTTGCGCATCGGTTGTCAACCATAAGTCATATGGATCGCATTCTAGTATTTCATAAAGGTAGAATCATTGAAGATGGAAATATGTCAGAATTATTGGCTCAAAAAGGATACTTTGCCAGGCTTTGGGAAATGCAATCTAATGGATTTCTTCCAGATAAAGCATAGAAATGCCTTTTTCTGTATAACCTATTTATTTTTAGCAATTTTTGAAAAATTGTATAAAACATGCAGCTTTTACCCCAAATGTGCTAGGTTTTTCCGATATTCCTTCCACATGAACGCATACAGTTGTTTATAAATTATAAAACTATGATAGCTCAACTAACAGGAACCTTGTTACACAAAGAACCCACTTCTGTAATTTTAGACGTAGGAGGTATTGGCTATGAATTACATATTTCCTTACATACTTTTGAGCAGGTCAAAGCATTAAATCATGCAACTTTTTTAACGGCTATGCATGTAAAAAGTGAAATATACACGCTATATGGATTTTATACCATGGAAGAGAAAGCATGGTGGTTGCGTCTTATTTCTATTAGCAGTATTGGACCCAAAACGGGTTTAACAATTTTATCGTCTCTTACACCAACAGAATTACATAAAGCCATTTTAGCTAAAAACACACCATTACTTACCTCTATAAAAGGGATTGGTGCTAAGGCTGCTCAAAGACTGATACTAGAACTGGCAGATATAGCTCAAAAGTTGAGCTATTCAGACAGTACTATTGTATCAACATCATTTAAACAAGAAGAAAACAAAATAGACCAAGATGCTATCATAGCGCTAACAACATTAGGACTGACACAAAAAGTTGCAGAAAAAGCCATTAGCACTGTAAGAGAGAAAACAACAGTTCCACTCACTTTGGAAGAGCTTATTAAAAGGGCACTACAACCTGCATAGGGCATTCTACGCTCGTATAATTCTTATTATCAATAAGAATAGAGGCTATTTGGTACCAATCATTTAGGCTACCACCCTATGATACTCCCCCATAGCAGTAACTTCTGCGTATAATCTCTCTAGAAAATGATTTAAAGGAACTGTTTCTTGTCCTCCTCCTCCTTGTTTACGCACAGCAACCGTACCATCCGTAATTTCTTTATCACCAAGAACAATAATATAAGGAACCTTGCGTAGTTCTGCATCACGAATTCTTTTGCCAACAGTTTCATTACGAATATCTATAGTACTACGTATGTTCTTCTCTAACAATGTTTGGTGTACCATAGATGCATAACCACTATGTTTGTCAGAAAGCGGTAGTAGGGCTATTTGTTCTGGTGCCAACCATAGTGGAAACTTACCACCCGTATGCTCAATAAGAATAGCAATAAAACGCTCAAGAGAGCCAAATGGAGCACGATGAATCATTACAGGCTTATGCTTTTTACCATCATCTCCAATGTAGGCAAGGTCAAAACGAAGGGGCAATTGATAATCTAGCTGCACAGTACCCAGTTGCCAATTTCGACCCAATGCGTCTTTGACAATAAAGTCTACTTTAGGGCCATAAAAAGCAGCCTCACCTATAGAACAGGTTGTTTTAAGCCCCTTGGCTTCTGTAACTTCTTTAATAGACCGTTCTGCCCGTTCCCAATCTATTGCATTGCCTATATACTTACCGCTATTTGGGTCTCTAAAAGAGAGTCGTGCGGTATAATCCTTAAAATCTAACGTAGAGAATACAAAAAGGACTAAATCAATCACTTTTGAGAATTCTTCTTCTACTTGATCTGGGCGACAGAAAATGTGGGCATCATCCTGAGTAAAGCAACGGGTGCGGGTCAAACCATGTAAGGCTCCATGGAGTTCATAACGATATACCGTTCCAAACTCTGCAAAACGTAGAGGGAGATCTTTATAGGATCGGGGTTCACTGCTATAAATTTCACAATGGTGGGGGCAATTCATAGGTTTTAACATATAGGTCTCATCTTCCTCAGCTGTACAAATAGGCTGAAAACAGTCTTCCTGATATTTATCATAATGTCCAGAAGTAATATACAAGGCTTTATGGCCAATATGAGGTGTTATAACCGGCTGATAACCACGCTTTATTTGTTCTTTTTTCAAAAATTGCACCAGGGTATCACACAGCAATGCTCCTTTAGGTAACCAAAGGGGTAATCCAAGCCCTACTTTTTCAGAAAAAGTAAATAGTCCAAGTTCTTTGCCTATTTTCTGGTGGTTGCGTTTTTTAGCCTCCTCTCTTAATGCAAGAAAAGTAGTTAGCCCTTTTCTTTCTGGAAAAGTAATCCCATAAATGCGTGTTAGCTGTTTATTTTTCTCATTTCCACGCCAGTAAGCACCAGCAACATTCAAAATTTTAACGGCTTGAATAAAACCAGCATGAGGTAAATGAGGACCTCTACATAAATCTGTAAAATCGCCTTGTTGGTAAAAGGTTATGGTCCCATCTTCCAGCTCTTCCAATAGTTCTAATTTATAAGGATCTTCCTTTTTACTAAAAAAATCTATAGCCTCTTTTTTAGAAACTGCTCTACGAATGAATGGATGCTTTTGTTGTGCTAACGCAATGATTTTTTGCTCTATGGCTTCTAAGTCTAATGCATGAGCTGTATGATGACTTAGATCTACATCGTAATAAAAGCCTTGTTCAATGGATGGACCTATACCAAACTTAACACCCGGATAAAGTGCTTCTAATGCTGCAGCCAAAAGGTGGGCAGAAGAGTGCCAAAATACCTGTTTCCCTTCGTCATCATCCCAGGTAAGGAAATGTACCGTAGCATCTGTTTCAATCGAATGGGTTACATCATAAATCGTACCATTAACTTGAACAGCTAGCACTTTTTGCGCAAATTGTGTACTGACTTGTTGGGCAATGAGTAATCCAGTAATGCCTTGGTGAAATTTTTTTACATTTCCATCTGCTAGTGTGATGGTGATCATTGAGCGATCATTAGGAGTTACGATATGTTCACTCATTCGATTTTTTATAATAAAATAGTCAAAAATTGCATCTGTAATGATTTAAAAATATAAATCAGGATACAAACTTATAAGTTAATATCTTATATTTCCCATCTGTAACCTCAATTTAATAAAAAGATACGCTATTTCGACCACTCCTCCTCTCCATATATATTCGTTAAAATAACATCACCACTTTGCTTATTGAGTAGATCATAAGTAGCATAAGCAGCTACAACTGATTCTCCTGAAAAAGCAATTCCCGCTTCTACTACTTCCTGTACATGAGGATACTGTAACAATTCGGTATGGTAAGCTTGCGATTGTATTTGTTGTAACGCAAGTTTAGCTGCATTTTCTAGTTTTTCTTCCTTATGTAGATATTTAAACTCCAATAAAAGTGCTTGGTGACCATTTTTAGGGATGATTAAGATATCATACCTTCCCAATCCACTTTCTCGATTAGATCGTATATGGTATCTATCACTGATGCTAGCCAGCATGGCTAAGGAAAAACCATGGTAAAAACTTTCACCTCGTTTATCGGTAGTAGTATCAAAAAAACGAGCACTCTGAAGAAGATACATATTCAGGCCTTGAACAAATTCATTTATTTTACCTGATAATAAACACTTTATAAAAGCATCATACCTAGACTGACTGGGAAACTTGTTGATTAACCATTCTTCAAAAAAGCGGTTGTAGAGGGTAGCTACCTCTTGATTTGGAATAGCTAGTGCACAATCATAGAGACCATTTCTTGTATTAAATACCGCATCAACTGCCTTTAAATATCCAGCAAATAAGAGTAAGCTCCATAAAGCATTTTCGTTAGTACCTAACAAATCAAAAGAAAGATGCTTATCTATAGAGATAGTTAAGGTTTCTCCTTGCATCAATTGTTCGAATTGCTCTTTAATACCAGCATTAGAGGAAAAAATCAGTTGTTTGATTAAATCATTATTACCAGTATTAACCCAATACACATCAAAATGCCCCTCCTCACTCAAGCAAGAAATAATAGACCACGGATTATACATAACCGAGTTGCCTATTTTATATCCATTGTACCAACTTCTTACCTCTTCCATGGAAGTGCTAAGAACTTTTTCTTTTAATAAAAATGAAACTTCATCTTCTACAAATCCAAAATGGTGGCTATAGCCTTGATCCAAAAGTGTATACGTTTTTAGATTATTTAACCCAGAAAGCATACTATCCTTAGAAATACGTAATATACCCGTTAAAACTCCTCTTTCTAGAGAATCATTATCTTTTAAAGCAGCACTAAATAGATTACGCATAAATTCGACCATAGCTTTCAAATATTCCTTATTGCCATAAGCTTTATTAAGAGGCGTATCATATTCATCTATAAATATATAAACGGTTTGGCCATGGTGTTGATAGAGGCATTGACTGAGAAGTTCTAGGGAAGATTCTAATTGTTGTTGATTGGCTTGATGGCCGAGAATAGTATGTAGCTTCTTGAGCTGTACTTCATTAATTGCATCACTACTCAACAAATAGGTATAGGAACTATAAACCTTTAAGATCAATTCATATACTGCATTGTAGGCCCCTTGAAAACTATCCGCATTAACATCCTTAAAGCTTAGCATAATGACAGGGTGCTTACCTTGATATCTATCAAGATACCTTCCACCATGTAACTTACTGATTGCTAAATCATCAAACAACCCTGCTGTACTTACTCCATTAACCTCTGAGGCAAAAAAATGTTGTAACATAGACATATTTAATGTCTTTCCCCAACGACGAGGGCGCGTAATGAGCGTAACTTTATCCCCCTTGCTGAGGAATTCAGCAAGCATAGCGCTTTTATCGCAAAAAAGATAATCTCCTTTTATTAACTCTTGAAAATTACTAACGCCAATTGGTAATTTTTTCATGAACTGCTTCTAAGTGATGAGGTTTAGCTTACAATCCTGCTATGCGTGGATTTTTTGAATCCATGTTACATATGTATGTACCAAATGTTACTCAATGTTAAGAAAATTTTCTGATATACCTGTGGAGTTACAATATATTTCTGTATACTTGCGTAGTGGTAACTAAAAATATATAGCCTGGTCTGTCTTAAAGGGCAATGATGATGTGCTTTGTTTGTAAGTATCTTTGTAGTTCTTCATTTATTACTCCCTACATAGCTCATTAAGACATATCGAGCGATTAAAAATTAATTTTTAAGTAAAGATGATTGTTAAAAAAAATAAAACCATTTATACGATGGTATTATGTCTTATGCTATCTTTATTTTCATGCAAGGCAAATAAGTATGGTATGGAACAAGAAAATAAAAGAACAGGAGAGGATTTGGAACAAATAACAAAAATGGATATAGACCATCTTCCTATTGGAGACGCCGATATTAAGAATGTTATAAGTTCTGGTTATTATGCAGATAAAACTAAATTTGCTGGTAAGCTTTTAATGGAAGGGAAGCCTACATTTCTGGTACGGCCACGTAGATTCGGGAAATCATTATTGATAAGTACCATAGCTACCATTGCTGAAGGAGCAATACATAAAGAGTTATTTAAGAATTATTTTATCTATAATGGAGCATTTGAAGATGAAAATGGCAAGACCATAAAATACGACTGGAAAAAATATCCTGTAATTAGATTGGATTTTTCTAGATTTAATAATGAAACTACTGATAGTCTAAAATTTTCTATTAAAAAATCTTTATATCGTACTGCTGAGATTTATGGTATTGAAGCTAAGATAGAAAATCCTAAAGGTAATGATAGCATGCAAGATTATTATATAGATTTAATTACAAAATTAAAAATATTAAGAAACGATTACGAACCTAAAATAGTTCTTCTAATAGATGAATATGACAGCCCTATAGTCAATTTAGACTGGAGTTCAAAGCAATATAATGATTGTATGAAAGTGCTTAAAGATTTTTTGACTCTGGTTAAAAGTTGCGCTGGTGACTGTCAGTTAATATTTCTAACTGGCGTAACTAAGTTTAGTTTGGTGAACTTAGGTTCCGGTGCGAATATATTTCAGGGTAATGATGTTTCTTTAGAAAATGCATTTTCAGATGTTGCTGGTTATAAAGAAGAAGATATAAAAAGTCTGTTTGAGAATAGGTTCAATTATGTCATACGAGAGATGGAAAAACGTACAGGACAAACATATACTAAAGAAGGTATTATGGAGGCTATAAAATCCTATTACAATAGGTATAGATTTTCCTATGATGGACCATCTATGTATAACCCAAATTCTGTATTATCTTTTTTTCAGAGAGGAAATTTGCAAGGTTACTGGTATAGAACAGGCGATCCTAGTATTTTACTCAATCAGATGAGAAATGAAATTGATAGATTTGATTTGGATTGGGAAAAGTTAAGATTTTACGTTACTGAAGATGATATCATGTTTACACAAAGCAAAAAGCCGTTAAGCTTAGAAGCTTTAATGTATCAAACAGGTTATTTAACCATAGATACCTATAATCCTGCTAATGGGCAATATGCATTAAAAATTCCTAACGAAGAAGTAAAGATGGCACTTGCACAAAATATACAGGAAGTGTTTTTAGATGAACAAAAAGAGATAGGCGTACATCATAAAGAGCATGTACTTGCAGCTTTACAGCAAGAAGATTGGCCTCGTTTATTGCAGCTATTTAGGGATGCTTGTTTTGCGAATACAAGCTATGAAGCACTTAAAAATGATGAAAAAGATTTTCAAAATATTCTTCATGCTTTTCTCAATGGTGTTTGTCATCATACAGTAGGTGGCCCTAGAATTCGTGTAGAAGAACATTCCGGTAGTGGGCGATCAGATATAACTATGGATCACATAAAGAATAATGTAGTTTATATTATAGAATTGAAAAAGAATCAGAGTGCTGAAGTAGCCATCGAACAGATAGAACACAAAAACTATTCTGGTAAATATTTTAGAAAAAAGAAGATCGTACATATAGGCTTGAATTGTATTTTTAATAGAGAGGACATCAATCATCGCAATATCAATGAATGTATGATTGCAGTAAAACGGCAAGACAGCAATAACAATCTTACCAAGGATCCTAAAAAGAAATTTGTATTTAAAGATGAAAAGTTTGTAGAAGAAGCAATAAACGTAGAAACATTAGAAAAGCAAAAAACAGCATCACAAACGAAGAAAAAAATTAGAAGCAATGCCTAATGCATATTGATAATATCATTGATTTATAGCATCATAGAGTTGTGATGCAATTAAATAGGAAAAATAAAAAATCTAAAATTTTTGTGCGAAATGTCGGATACATTGCTTCAGAGGCCTCTATGCAATAGGAGAAGAAATCTGCATTATATGGAAATAAGTAGAAAGAACTTATTTTGTCTAATAGGATAGATCCAGTAGTGGAAACAGAGTACCTGGCTACCTTGGTTCACAAGACACTCATTATGCAGGTATGATTTTTAAATCTTAACTAGTACAAATGAATAGATACAAGTCATTTCTTACAAGTTTATACACTTCGTACAAGTCGTTCTGCGTTATTATAAAAGTGGATATGCTTTTATCTGTCTTGCTGATCGTGTCGATCGTTGCTAGTGGAATCTTTCCCTTACTAGCTATAAAAGTTTCCTCTCAACTTATTGACCACATCGTTACAACCAATGTCATAGCTACACAAACCATATTATACCATCTACTCTACCTGGGTGCTCTGTGGCTAATGCATGATTTAATTAATCCTTGGATCTTGTTCTTACAAAGTAGTTTAGCTGACAAAGTAGTATTCGTAATCAACCGATCCATTATTGATAAATCTAATGCTATCCAAGGATTAGCATATTTTGAGCAACAAGATTTTCACAATGATCTCCAAATTATTTTATCGCAAGCCTATCATAAACCTGTTAATTTGGTAGTTACACTTGTGGGACTTTTGAGAGATTTTACGCTTATTGTTTCCTGTATTGTACTCTTATTTAGCAAGATTTCCTGGTTGAGTGTTCTAGTACTTATTAGTATTGTAGTTCATGCAAAGATAATTAGCAAAATGCAGCAGGAGATTTGGAAAGAATCATTAGGACGAAGTACTAATTCCCGTATGATGAATTACATCTCTGCTTTATCTATTAATCCTTCCTTTGCTAAAGAAATACGCTTATTTCCGATAAGTAATTATTTATCTAAAGAATATAGTAGGTTATTTCAGATGATTTATCTATCCATGCTTAAAATAAGACGCAGGCAGCTTCTATGGCCCATTTTTTCCTGTTTTATCTCTTTAGTGAGTAATCTGGCAGTGCTACTCTATCTAACCCTACTCATTAAAAATGGAACGCTAATGGTAGGCGCCATTACATTATTATTACAAACCTTGTCTCAACTTCATCAAAGTGTTTTAAGCTTTGGAGAACAGATAGGCTGGATGTCTGGTCATCTGCTATTCTTCGAGAAGTATTTCCAATTCTTGGATAGAAGTGAGCAAGTATATACTACTCCTATAACAAAAAAATCCTCTTTAACGATTAATACAGAGACATTACATATTTCCTTTGACAATATTTCATTTGTATACCCTGATGGTAGGAAAGCTTTACAAGACATTAATTTCGAGATCCAACCTAAAGAGAAATTGGCTATCGTAGGAGCCAACGGTGCAGGAAAAACTTCATTAATAAAACTCCTTTGCGGGTTTTATGCACCTACTACAGGCATAATACGGATTAATGGTCTTCCTATAGAAGAATATGATATCCAGGAAGTACGCGCATTGATAGCACCTGTTTTTCAGGACTTTGGGACTTACGCCTTAACATTGAAACAGAATATCATCATGGGAGATGAGCTAGATAATGAGTTAAAATTACATGAAATCCTAAAAAAGGCTGAGATCAATTTTATAGATGTCTTTAAACATGGACTAAACCAAAATCTAGGGAAAGTTTTTGGAGGTACCGATTTGTCTATTGGACAGTGGCAAAAAGTGGCTATTGCCAGGGCCTTATACAAAAATGCTTCTCTATTTATTTTAGATGAACCTACTGCTGCTTTAGATCCAATCAGTGAGCATAAGATTTTTAATCAATTTGGAAAAATTTGTAAAGAAAAGACTACTATCTTTGTTACCCATAGACTCAACTCCATTAAGATGGCAGATAGAATTTTACTTTTAGACGAAGGAAGGCAAATAGCTATAGATACACACCATCAACTATTACAGCATAATGCGCTTTATAGAGAGATGTTTGAATCACAGGCTTCTCAATACGCTGATTTAAAAACTAAACCAATTTATTAAACTTCCTTGTGCATGGCAATATATAATGGACTAAAAAAATTAGACAAAAAAATCTTTCCCATGGAAGAATGATTTTACAATTATTTTTTGTGACTCCCCAGGTTATCTATCAAGCAGTGACATAAATTTGTAAAACTGAATTTTAGCTTCCAATGCTGCTATGCTATGCGTGTATCTTTTGAATCCATGTTACATATGTATGTACCAAATGTTACTCAATGTTAAGAAAATTTTCTGATATGCCTGTGGAGTTACAATATATTTCTGTATACTTGCGTAGTGGTAACTAAAAATATATAGCCTGGTCTGTCTTAAAGGGCAATGATGATGTGCTTTGTTTGTAAGTATCTTTGTAGTTCTTCATTTATTACTCCCTACATAGCTCATTAAGACATATCGAGCGATTAAAAATTAATTTTTAAGTAAAGATGATTGTTAAAAAAAATAAAACCATTTATACGATGGTATTATGTCTTATGCTATCTTTATTTTCATGCAAGGCAAATAAGTATGGTATGGAACAAGAAAATAAAAGAACAAGAGAGAATTTGGAACAAATAACAAAAATGGATATAGACCATCTTCCTATTGGAGACGCCGATATTAAGAATGTTATAAGTTCTGGTTATTATGCAGATAAAACCAAATTTGCTGGTAAGCTTTTAATGGAAGGGAAGCCTACATTTCTGGTACGGCCACGTAGATTCGGGAAATCATTATTGATAAGTACCATAGCTACCATTGCTGAAGGAGCAATACATAAAGAGTTATTTAAGAATTACTTTATCTATAATGGAGCATTTGAAGATGAAAATGGCAAGACCATAAAATACGACTGGAAAAAATATCCTGTAATTAGATTGGATTTTTCTAAACTAAATAATGAAACCTCTGATAATCTAAAATTAGGTATTCGAAAGCTTTTATATGATAATGCTATGCGTTATGATATAGCATCAAATATGCGTAATCCTGAAGACCCTTATCCAGTTGAATACTATTACTCTGATTTATTGATAAAACTAATTAAAAAATTTGCAGAACTTCAAAAACAAGAATTTGGAAAACTCGAGAGGAAAGAATCTACAAAACTTCAAGAGCAAGAAAGTAATTACGCTAATAGAATAGTTCTTCTAATAGATGAATATGACAGTCCTGTAGTCAATTTAGACTGGAATTCTGAGCAACATAATGATTGTATAAAAGTGCTTAAAGATTTTTTGACTGTAGTTAAAAGTTACGCTGGTGACTGCCAGTTAATATTTCTAACCGGCGTAACTAAGTTTAGTTTGGTGAACTTAGGTTCCGGTGCCAATATATTTCAGGGTAATGATGTATCTTTAAAACAAGTATTTTCAGATGTAGCTGGTTATAAAGAAGAAGATATTAAAAATCTGTTTGAGAATAGGTTCAATTATGTCATACGAGAGATGAAAAAACGTACAGGACAAACATATACTAAAGAAGGCATTATGGAGGCTATAAAATCCTATTACAATGGGTATAGATTTTCTTATAATGGACCATCTATGTATAACCCTAATTCTGTCCTATCTTTTTTTCAAGAAGGCAGTTTGCAAGGTTACTGGTATAAGACAGGCGATCCTAGTATTTTACTCAATCAGATGAGAAATGAAATTGATAGATTTGATTTGGATTGGGAAAAGTTAAGATTTTACGTTACTCAGGATGATATCATGTTTACACAAAGCAAAAAGCCGTTAAGCTTAGAAGCTTTAATGTATCAAACAGGTTATTTAACCATAGATACCTATAATCCTGCTAATGGACAATATGCATTAAAAATTCCTAACGAAGAAGTAAGGGTGGCACTTACACAAAATATACAGGAAGTGTTTTTAGATGAACAAAAAGAGATAGGCATACATCATAAAAAGCATGTACTTACAGCTTTACAGCAAGAGGATTGGACTCNTTTATTGCAGCTATTTAGGGATGCTTGTTTTGCGAATACAAGCTATGAAGCACTCAAAGATGATGAAAAAGATTTTCAAAATATTCTGCATGCTTTTCTCAATGGTGTTTGTCATCATACAGTAGGTGGCCCTAGAATTCGTGTAGAAGAACATTCCGGTAGTGGGCGATCAGATATAACTATGGATGACATAAAGAATAATGTGGTTTATATTATAGAATTGAAAAAGAATCAGAGTGCTGAAGTAGCCATCGAACAGATAGAACAAAAAAACTATTCTGGTAAATATTTTAGAAAAAAGAAGATCGTACATATAGGCTTGAATTGTATTTTTAATAGAGAGGACATCAATCATCGCAATATCAATGAATGTATGATTGAAGTAAAACGACAAGACAGCAATAACAATCTTACCAAGGATCCTAAAAAGAAATTTGTATTTAAAGATGAAAAATTTGTAGAAGAAGCAATAACCGTAGAAACATTAGAAAAGCAAAAAAACAGAATTACAAAATAATAAAAGGATTAGAGGAAATGCTTAATCCCATATTCCGAACCTTTTTTGCAATGATTATGAATATCATAAAAATATGGCTAAATATATTTTTAAATAGCATAATTGATATTACTGTGTCTTATACTATCTTTATTTTCATGTAAAACAAATAAGTATGGTATGCATCAAGATCCAAAAAATTTAGAAAATAAAAGACCAGCAGAAGATGTAGAAATAGGTTCTGATAGTAAAAGACAAAAATTAACATACACAGGAATTTTACCTATTGGTAAATCTAGCATTGAAGCTGTAATACGATCAGGATATTATGTAGATAAAACATACCATGCTGAAAAGTTATTTAAAGAAGAAGCCACTGTATTTCTTTCTCGTCCCCGTAGATTTGGTAAGTCTTTATTTGTTAGCACATTAGAAGAAATAGCTAAAGGAAATAAAGAGCTATTTCAAGATTGCTATATCTATTTAACCAGTCCTAAAGAAAATGAATTAAGTATAGTTGGTAAAATGTTCCAATCAGGGTATTTGACTATTGATAAGTATAAACCATTATCAAAAGGGTGGTGGTACAAATATATGATGGAATAAGTATTTGATCTTGAGTGTATTTTATGTCGTTTAATAAAAAGTGGTTAATTTTTTTAAGCAAACACATTACAGAAAGCTATTCTGAATGCCTCACTAACATAGATGTAGTAAATAATGGCTTTAACAAAGACAAAAAACAGAATTATTTATGCAAAAAAATCAATACAATATTCATTATCAAAACAAAAATATAAAATCTAGTTTGAGTAATTTAGTATCATATATTTGTACCACCACCAAATTTTAATAGTGCTAAAGCAAAACGTAATCTTGTCCATCATAAGTATAAATTCTACGATGAATCAGGTAATGAAATACTGGATAGAAATGATTTCTTAGACTACATAAAGAATAAAAAAGCCCGTAATAGAGCCACCAGAAGCCACGGATAAAAGCTCATTTCCATATAACCAATTATATTTTATAATCAGCATATTATAAAATATAATTGGGTCATCAGTAATATATTTTAGATACCAACAACCAAATCCTAATTAAATATTTTAAACATATTAAGGATCTTAAAAACGGCATTGATGACTACATAAGTAAATATAATTATCAAAGATATCATTCAAGTATTGAATATCAAAAACCAATGAAGTATATCTTAGGTATCTAAAAAACGCGGCCTAATAGACTGAAAATAATGGGAAGCAAAATTAACAAAAATTTTGTCTAGTTTTTTCAGTCCACTATACTCGGAAGGAACAGGATATAAAACTACCCTTTACACCCCTTTAGTTGTATAACGCATTAAATAAGAAATTCCTGTTTTTATAGGCAACTCCTTAAAAAGAATACGATAAATAACATCTGTAATCGGCGTGCGTATACCATAGGACTGCATTAATTGATAAATGGTTTTTACTGTTTGTACACCTTCGGACACTTCATGTGTTCCAGCTAGTATATCCGTAATCTTTTCTCCTCTTGCCAAACGATAACCAATGGTATAATTTCTACTTGAGCTGCTCCCACAAGTGGCTATTAGATCACCGATCCCAGCTGGCCCTAATATAGCACTAGGACTTATGCCAATGGTACACATGATATGCTGCAACTCTGCTATAGACATCGTAAGGAAAAAAGCGTACGTATTGTCTCCATATGCACTACCTGCTAGCATGCCAGCACCAATAGCAAAAATATTCTTAAGCACACTACAAAACTCTACGCTAAGCAGATCCATACTCGGATAAACCCTAAACCAACTATTTGTTAAAAAATATTTACCAATAGCCAAGGCTTTCGCTGAACTACTGGCAACAACGGTAGAAGCAGGCTGTTGTTTAGCTAAATCTGTAGACAAATTAGGTCCTGCCAAACAACCAATGGTTTGTACAGCTGTTTCTTGTGCAATCACTTCGCTCATGGTAGCGATATGTCTTCTACAGAGTGATTCTCCTTCCTGACACTCAGACAAATCAAGTCCTTTTGTCCCATGTATCAATACATGTTCCGGTGTAAGCTTAGGCGCTATTTGTTGCATTAAGCTACGGAATTTAGCTGCTGGTACTACTGGAAAAATAATCGAACAAGATGCTAAGATATCTGTGAGATCATCCGTAACCTTAATATTATTGGCTAACACTTGTCCAGCACAACTACGGCCTAATTCTGATAAAAAAGCATGTTCTGCCTTGTTGGTATAAAGCAAAACATGATTTGCGTTGGGTGCTATTAGATTTGCAACAGCAGTTCCGAATTTCCCAGCCCCTAAAACAGCTATCGTTTTATGCATATTGTTATTCCAGTTCATAACCAGTAAGTCTATTATGATAATACAATAATGTCCAAATGTCTTGGATCAGCACATCTCCATTTTTATCAATTGTTAATGGAGGGGTATCATGGTATATACCTAGTTTGAGCAGGCCATCTGCTACAATAGCATCCAACTGGCCATCCATTAACAATGGAGTAAGTGCTATTTTTTCTTGCCCATAGTGCATACGTAATTTTTTGTAAGTTACTGCTAAAGCAGTCATAAATGTTGTATGGTTAAGAGCCATTTTCTTTAAATGCATTGAAAACCCTTCTGTTGTTTTAGCCAATTCATAAGCAACAAAGGCTACTAAATGGCTACTGAGTACCATATTATTTTTGTAATAACTTTGTACAATTTTGTGACTAAGTATGTTGACATAATCATTACGCTTTTCTATCCCAGTTTGTTCTGATAATTGCCTCCATTGTTTATACAAATCTAATTTATTTGATTGATTGTCATAACTATTTCCATTTTCATCCACTATATTACCCATTACATCTAGTGGCACACCAATGTTAATAAATATTTCAGATCCTTTAAATAAAAAGTTTTTACTCAATACCAGTTTGTTACAACAATTGTCTTTTATAACTGTGGCAGTTTGTTCGTAAAGATCTGATTCGTAAATTAATTGCTGCGCCTCTAAAACACAATGATAGTTTAGAACTATAGGGACAATAAAAAGTTTTTTAGCATTTGTTCCATACTTTTCAAAATTTTTTGCTTGTGCTTCAAAAAGCGTCCCTAATAATCCCAGTTTTAAATCGGATTCTATGGCTCCGGAACGGCTACGGGTACCAGCAGGATAAAAAAGGGTATGGCAATTCCATGTTAATGCGAGACAGGCATAGTCTTTTTGCGTCTGAAGATAGGGAATGGTCTTTTTACGACGGTCTACTTTATAGGTACCTAGTTTGCTAAAAATATAACGAAATCCTTTATTGTTAAATAGGTTTAATCCCGTTCCCCAACTTAATGGAGGTATACCTAACTGTTGCATGGCTAATCCGATAATAATAGAATCCCAGTTACTAGTATGGGTAGGCACCAAAACAATGGTTCCTTGCTTAGCTAAAGCACGTAGGGTATCGACTGCACCCGTGATATGGAACTTCTCATGTAGCCTTTTTGTTCGTCTAGTCCAGCGTTCTCCCTTGCCTCCAAAGCCAAAACATTTTGGCTTGAGCAGATTAACGAGAATACATTGAACACTTTTTGCTATTAGTTGATAGTGTTTGACACTAAAATCACTGCGTATCTCATCTAAATAACGTGCTATAATATTTTTTAAAAGGCTGCTAGGCGCTATATCCGTTTGGATAGAAGATGCCATGTTTTCCCAAAAGAGGCGATCATCTTTAGGATCACTTTTCCAGGGATCAGATGTGATTCTTGTAAGTTCCCTTGAAGTAGTTTGTTCCAAAAGTCGATACAAATCTGCTTCTGTTGTATAACGTGTACGTAAAGATTCAAAGCTTTTTTGAGCAACTTCTTCCAAGAAATATTTTTGCTCCTTATGCAATTTAGTAATAGCCCAATTTTCTGGGTCGAGTTCAATAGGAGTAAACTGCTTCGAAGCACGCATATGGTTATAAATATTTTAGCAAAATAAGTTGTAATTTACAATTGAATTTTCTTGATTGAAAACTTATGCAACTATTTTAGCGTTGCTAACCTATAAGATCAACATGCATATTTACTATTTTTCAGAAAATATTGGTTTCTCTTTAAAAAATAAAGGAGAAATCTCCATTTGGTTACAATCTGTTATCGAGCAAGAACAGTATGCACTAGACCATCTTAATTTCATTTTTTGTTCAGATAATTATTTACATGCTAAAAATAAGGAATATTTAGGCCATGATACACTAACAGATGTCATCACATTTGATTATACAACAACGCCTAAAACGGTCTTGGGCGATATATATATTAGCATAGATCGTGTTAGAGACAATGCACAATATTATAAGAAAAAAGTCAAAGAAGAACTGTATACCGTAATGGTGCATGGGGTATTGCATCTCTTGGCTTATGACGATCAAACAGAAGAAGACAAACTGATTATAAGAGAAAAAGAATCTTTTTATATAAATCAATTACTACTTGCTTTGTAATGACATATTACACTATTGATCATTGCAACCTTGTTTGATTATCTCATTCAGTGTATTTTTTGCTTGCATAAAATTTCTATGCGCCATTTTGTTGGTTCATTGCTTTTTCTAAAATTTGGATGCATTCGTCATATTTTTGATTTGTTTCTGGATTCCCACTCCTTTCTGCCTTACCTCTTTTTGCCAAGTCAAAGGGAGTATGATCAGAATCTTTTATGTTACAGTCAGCGTTGTTGTCTATGAGTATCTGTACTATTTTTGGATGTCCTGCTTGAGCCGCTAGATGCAAAGGCGTTACATTTCTGCCAAGAGTCATTACATTTTTATTAATCCCATCCATATTTAGCAGTGCCGTAACTACTTTTTCACGACCTTGCTCAGCTGCAATATGCAAAAGTGCACAGTGATCTATTGATGTTGAACGAAATAATGATTCATTTATATCAATCTGAAAATGTTTTAATAACAATTCAAGTATATCTACACACTCTTCACGAACAGCTAACTCGATAAGGCGATATCCGAATTGTTGTTTTGTTTGCCAGCTAGTATCACAATGTTGAAGTAATACTCCAAGCATGGCTGGATCGTTCAGAATAGCAGCTTGTTTGACACGATTTTGTATATCCCTTTGAGATACATTCACCTTGTTTTCGTTGTCATTTAATAAAAAGTTAACCACATTGCTATTCTCAGCACAACATGCCCTTCTAAAAAGGGTAAATCTATCATATTCATTAACGTCATAATGTTTCAACAGTATTTTAAAGGTCTCAACATCACTCACACAAGCTGACCACTCAAGAGGGGTATTTCCTGCATCATCTTTCCCATTTATATCGGCTCCATTTTTTATGAATAACTCTACTGCCTGAAGATTGTTTTTTCCAATTGCCCAATGGAGGGGACTCCATGTAGAGATGCGACCTTGTTTTTTGTTATATGCTTCTAGATCAAATGGGATTCCTGCTTCTGCTAGAAGTTTTTGTGCTTTTTCATTAGTTAGTTTTCCATGTTCTGTATTAGGCGTGTTATGAGCCAAAATTGGTGTGGGAGTAATAGAAGCAGAAGCCGTCTTCTGTTCTTGATTATTTTCTTGATTATTGTTTGGCCCAGTGGATTCTTTATTAGAACGAGCAGAACTTACTAAGCCTTTTGGTGTATTGGCTTGGTTGTTATTTTTATTCTGTGTTATTTTTTGCTGGATTATTTTGACTGGATTATCCTTACGACACTGCCCACTACCCATAGCAATAACTATAGCAATAATAAGCCTATAGCGTATAAACATGGTTTATTTATAATTTTTTAGTTGTAATTGTGATTATGTATCTATCGTCAATATTAATGACAATATAGACAATTTTTTGGGAAGTTCTTAGGAGTATTTTATTACTTTCTAATTATCAATGAATAATATTTTATCCATCAAGTATAACACAATAACATATAGATAAATACGCCACTAAATTTTTGCAACTCCCCAGGCACCTTTTTTATAAAAATTTCTGATTATTAAATAAAAATATTTTTATCAACTTTGACATGTCAACAAATGTACCACCAAAATTTTTATCGATAATTTTGTATTTCATTATATATCACTCATAAAAAACATCTGTTTTATACAGAATATAGGGTACCTGTGGAGTTCAAAAATAATTGAAAATCATGCTGCTCCGGGAAACAAAATTAATCCTTTTTTTGTCCAATTTTTTCAGTCCATTATAGACCCTGTCTTTAAATAATTAGCACAATCATCGTTATCGTCTTTAATTACCAATATATAACAATCTAGAGGAGTTTTGTTAACTTTACTTTTTGCATCCAAATTAGCTCCTTTCCCCTACCAACATTCTAATGATTGCTAAATTACTACGTTGAGCTGTAATGTGCACATTCAAATTCCCTTCTTTTTTTATAGACGCTTTAATGGCTGCTGAACGTTGAGCTGCAATATGAAGAGGGGTCACATCAAAATAAGCTTTTACATTTACATGAGCTCCATTCCCTAATAATTTTGCAACAACTTGTTCACGATTACCATCAACCGCAATATGTAAAGCTGTTCGATTTCCATACATACATCCTGTTGTTTTATTTATGTCAACATCTTTTTTTATCAATTCTTCAATAATCTCAACATTACCATTTTGAGCTGCCATGTGCAAAGCAGTTCGATGACCAGATTTATAATCTGTTATGGCATCAACCTCTACACCAGCATGAATTAACTCTTTAGCTATCTCTGTATAATTTTTATCAACAGCCATATGGAGAAGAGAATACTTATTTTTATGTTTTTCATTTATTTTAGTTTTTACTTCAGGGTCTTGTAGCAATAGCTCTACCGCCTTTACATGGCCTTCAGAAACTGCCAAATAAAACAATTCAGATTTTGCAATATCTTCCTTATTGAGCTTGATTCCATCGGCTAATAATAACTTTTTAGCCTGCTCCTCTACACTAATTTCTTCATCTTCTTTATGCTCTTTATCATCGATAATATTAATATTAATGCTTGGCGTATCCTCCAACGAATAAGCATCATTAGACATAGGATTAGGCTTAGGATTAAGACATAGTTTTTCATTATCATTGGAAGTAGCTGAAATAGTATCTTGTTGCTTAGTCCTATGAGCGGGTGGTTCATTATTCTTATTATGAACAGTTCCTTTATTATTCTTATTTAATAAAATTCGATTTAAAGATTTCCTTCTTTTATGTTTATAAGGTGATGATGTTTCTGTACAAGAAAAATTCATACTAATATATGCGTATAATACGATTACAGTGCACCATAATAATCTTTTTGCTTTTTTTAAAAAATAGTTGTAGTAGTAGTACATATAATTTTGATTTTAAAATGTTTACAATGAGCTATTTTCAAGCTTTGGAGCTAGTTTTTATAATTAAAAAATGTTTTTATCACTTAGGGATATTTAGCCTTCCGTAAGAAAATCAGCCTGATTAAGGTGAAAAAACTAATATGCATCTTTTCCATATCGATCATTCTTTTATGTATTGATAACCCGTTCAAAAATTGAATAGGTAACTTTTAGAATTTTATGCATAGCATTTATACCTATATCTATCATTTCTGGAGTGCTAAATTTACGAAAAAAAAATTAAAAAACAATAATTCTATAATAGACCTGTTGCATAAGTCCGTTATTTAAATTTTTAGCGGTGGTATACATATATAATGATATCAATATTGGATATTGCAAGCATACATTTCATGTAGATTGTATATCTCAGTGGATTAACCCAGTACAAAAATATGTCCACTTTGTCGATCAAACATTACATAACTGGTAATGATTTAGTGTGTCAAGAACACAAAATACCACGCCGGATGGATACAGTTTTATTGATTATACATTAAAAACATCTACTATCTGAATAGATAGATGTGTATAAATCATTTTTGCATTTGCGTTTCGTTCTAGATAATTATAATTTTCTAATATAAGATATATAATATTTTTTATCTGATTAACAGAAACATTTTGGCTAAATTTTTTAATAAAGACTGCTTCAGTATTTGAAATTTCTTGATAATGGGTGTGATTCAAGTTGTTTAATAAAGTAACTCTGAGCATCTGTAACGTATAAGTAAAAAAAGCTTTCTGTACATCTGTAGAGAGTTTATGAAATGCTTCAGATTGCATGATTAGCTTCGAGAAGCTATTACTATAGCAATTACGCATCCAGTTACTAAATCGCTCAAAGTGATCTGTTATGGGTTGCTCAATTAATTGAAAAGCTTTATGCACATCCCCTGCAGCTAAGAATGCTATTTCTCTATACTGATTTATATCTAAGTTACTATACTTATCTCGTAAAATCTGCTGAATGGCTTCTTCAGAGAATAGAGGGATATGGTGTTGCTGTGTACGGGACTTGATAGTTGGTAGTATTTTTTCACTATCGAAGCTGACCAACAAAAAAACAGTACGTAAAGGTGGCTCTTCTAACGTTTTTAGTAATGCGTTAGCTGCTGTATGGTTAAGATATTCTGGCAGCCACATTAGTACAATCTTATATTGCCCAATAAAAGCCTTTAAACTAAGACGTTGGATAATATTACTGGCATCTTTTTTCGTAATCTGACATTGTTTGCTATCGTAATCTGTTGCAGCAGACCAATCTTGAATGGTTAAAAAAGGATTATCTCTAAGACAATTACGAAAAATGTCCAAACATTTTGACTCTGATTGATTATCATATATAGAACTTAATGACTTTCTGGGAAATATCAGTTGCAGATCTGGATGTGTAAGTTGTGCCATACTGGTACAGGAAGGGCAACTTCCACATGCATCTCCATCTCTGTGGGTAGTACAGTTGAGATAGGTAGCAAATGCCAATGCTAAAGCCAGATTTGCAGAGCCAACGGGCCCTACGAAAAGTTGTGCATGTGCAACTTTATTTATGTTAACAGTTCTTGATAAATTATTTTTCAGTGCGTAATGTTCTGGTATGTCTGTAAACCGCATATCAAATCATAGCTTTGATTCTGTGAATAGAGGTTTTTTTAAATAAACTACAAAGCATATCTCGATCTTCTTTTGAAAATATTTGATGCTTTGATTGCATTAATGTACTAATACGTTTTATATCCTTTTCTAAAACAGAAGTCATAATATGCCCATCCGCATCTCTGTAGATAAAAGAGGGTACATGTTTTTCACATAATTTACCTTCTGTTAGATTGGATGCTACGCCAATCACTGTCCCTGCTTCTAGTGTAACATTAACACCAGATTGGCTGTAATCACCCATAAAAAATCCACAAGATGATAAATGTGTATCTTTATATGTTTCTTCTGCAAAATCCCAAACGGTTATCACACCAGAATTATTTTTAGTAGTGGATAGATTTGTGCCTGCAGCAATATTGCACCATGTTCCGATAACACTATTACCAATAAAACCTTGGTGTTTTTTATTGCTATAACCAAAAATCACACTATTATAAATTTCACCACCTATATTGGAATAAGGTCCTATAGTAGATCCTCCACTTATTTGAGACTGAACTTGTATACAACTATTCTCACAAATAGCTACTGGACCTCTAAGTATGACGCTTTCTTCTAGTTGGACATTTTTTCCAATGTAAATAGGGCCATTCTCTGCATTTAACACAGCCACTTTCATGGACACACCTTCTTCTATAAATATGTTTTGCTTATTATAAGTAACTGTATAAGGATCTAAGATAGGCTGACTCTTACGGTTACCAGTGTACCACTGTAGATCTTTTTCTATTTCTTGTGTATTCAAAAGGAATATATCCCATTTGTTCTTTATCTGAGTTATTTCTCCATAAAATGGAATTTTAGTTGTAACGTAATCAGCAATATCTTCAATTTGGATATGCCCTTCTAACCGCATAGCTATAATTGTACCTCCCCCTGACACCAATGCTTGATCGTTCTTTAATGTTTTAATGGTCTCTAATAATACCTCGTCAGGAAGCATTGTGCCATTAATGTACCAACTATCAGAAGAGATAATACTTGGATCTTTATCACTTAGAGCAGTAGACACGTTACAATAATCACCTGGAAGATGATATTTCCACTTTTCTTCTATTGTAACTATACCTACTCTTATTTTAGCAATAGGTTGTGTAAAAGTGAAAGGCTTTAATGCAATTCGATCTTCTGGAAGATCAAATAATATTACTTTCATGGCTAGAAATACTTTTTTTAATTATTACCAATCCTTCCAAACGATCGAACTGCTTTATATGCCAAATAACCCTAGTGATTTGTAATATAACCCTAGTGATTTGTAATTTTTATACAGTTTCGTTAAACTAGGTTTAACAAATTAGTAGAAAACAATACCAACAAGGTTATTATTTAGCAACCACTTCAGTACTTTTCTTTTTGTATTTTTGATTAAAACGTTCAATTCTACCTGCTGTATCTACGAAAATCTTTTTACCTGTATAAAAGGGGTGAGACACAGAACTTACTTCTACCTTTACTAAGGGATAAACTTTTTTATCTTCCCACTCAATTGTTTCAGTAGTACGTATTGTAGAACGTGTTAGAAACTTAGCCCCACTAGAAGTATCTAAAAAAACAACAGCTCTATAATCTGGATGAATTTCTTTTTTCATAAAAACTTAATGCAATATTTTGTACAAAATCTACATACCAAGTTAAGTAAAAATTCCATACATCTACACAAATTTTTTAATATTTTCTTGAGAATATATTAAAAAGCATACTGCATGGAACTAAGTTTTATTCTAAAAATCAGTTTTTTTCTTCTTTATTTATCTCATCTTCCCACCACAGGTTGGTTACATAATATTTGATCATACTATCCTCTCCATATGCACGCTGTGTTCGTATTTGTAATACGTAGTTAAAAGTTTCTCCAACCCAACGAAAGTCGATTCTATTTCTAAAGCTTCCATAATAGGCCTTTGTTTTATTAATCTTACTCTGAGAATTACCGAATGTACTTAATGCTATGGCATGCGTCATAGCATATAACCCTCGCCCTGGCTTACCAATTTTAGCTATTACTTCAAAAGCATGGCAGTCACTTAGTGGAGGCGTAATACTATGCCAGTTCCCATCACCAGGCACTTCACCAGATGCATACGTGCCCCTACGTCCATGCATACTAATGGATCCGTCTACAGTTAGTTTTTCTTGTGGATTGATGGTTCCTATTCCAATATTCCCATTTGCCTGAATAAATAGCTTGCTCTCCCCCTGTTTGTCTAAAATATTAAGCCCGAATTCTGTAGAATTTTTAGGATATTGCTCGATACTCCAAGTAGGCTTAAAGTCATTTAGATTATTAAAGAATGTTATTAACTTAGAAGAGCTTCCTTTAGGGGTCAGCCTTAATCCGTAATCTTGTGAAATAAGTCCATCATCTTGTTTATGGAACATGGAATCTATGAGATCCTCAAAGTCCTGCTGTGTAGGGATGGATCCTTTTTCAAAATTCTTCTTTATTACCTCTCTACTAACGATTGCCATGGTTGGTTTTAATATATTTTTTGGTTATTAAACAATATTCTTCTAAACTTGGTACAAGTATATCTTCATTGATACATGTTTCGGAATCCTTGTCCGATAACACCGTCCATGGACCAACTATAAAGTCTTCACCAATAGCCATATCTCCTATGCTACCATGACGTAATTTCGCAGTAACATCAAAGTTATCTACGGCAGATATCTTATGATGTTTTGCAGAAACCATAATAGACCACGGATAATTGGCAAATAGATGACCATTATAGTCTGTTACCTTATCTAATTTTAAGTCTGGGGCTTTACCAACGTATTTTAATATAGAAAAATTTCCTATTCCTTCTATATAATTTCGATTGTTAATAAAATCTATAATGTTGGAAACAGCTATATTACCTCCTAGTGGGATGTCTTTTGATGCATTAAACAACCATGGAGAAAGAAAGTTGCATAGATCCTGTTGTAAGGTATTTAAGAACAACCCTTTTTCAAATCCTGGTTTAAATTTAATAGTAGCGTTTACCTTAACATCCTCATAGATTGGATTCACTACTTCAAATTTTATGAATGAAGAGCTTACATGCTGAATATATTCTTTAACATTGGTTAATAATGCTGTACTTGCAATAGGGAGTGTGTCTATAGAGTTATGATCTGCTTTTGGAATAATTACAAGGGTTATATGTCCAGGATTAAGCATATTATGCGTACTTTTTAGTGTATGGTTGATACACTTTACCTGGAAGATTTCTGGAAACTTCTCAAGAATAATTCGCTCATAATCCCAAGAAGATATAGCTCTGTTTTTATGTCTTAAACGCTCACTAACGCGCCTATAAAAGGCTTGATGATTTTCAAACTGTCTTCCATTAAATGTTTTAGAAGGTTGCACTACTAATTCAATTCCATCTATAGGATTTTGTAATTTTTGTATGGTTCCTGGAGGGAGCGTTGGAATAGAAAAAACACCATTTTTATCCATAACTCTTAGTACAGTGACTGCTTGTGTATAGACCCCAACAATAGTTGGTAATGAGTTTACTGCCCCTGTGAATTTGACTCGGATCCAAAACAATCCAGGCGTCATATATGTATTGTTGTTGGTAATATTATTAGGTAAATTAAAAACAATAATACCTGATTTGTAAAATCCTTTTGTTCTATCTACAACAATATTTTCTTGATGAAGTGGCAACCATACATTATTTGATAAATATTGCCATGTAACTTGCGGTCGGTTATCATCTGGATTAAGACTGTTTTCACCAATGGCTATGTGCATAGATAAATTATTGCTGTTTAAGTCTTCTATACCAAAAGCTATAAAGGATGCTTTATCGTCCATAAGCGGAAATAATGTGACAGGAGTAGCTGCTTTCAAATTATTTGGAAATTCCTTTGTATATCCGAATGCATTAAGATGGAAAAATTTATTTAAATATTTTTCCTCTTCTTCTCCAGGAGGAGAGGTTAAATTAATAGATTCTTCTGCTTCATAATCGATCGTAATGGATTGTATACGAGGTGTATATGGTTCATTTATAGTGACAGCTGTTTCTCCTTGCTTCTTTTGAGCGTTTTTAACAAGCATGTCACTCATCAGGGTAGGATAAATAGCATGGCCAAAAGCTTGTTCTGGTCCGCTTAATTGTAGCTTTAAAAAACCAGCTATAGTATTCGGGCTATAAATGGAAACATCAAGAGGGTCATTTGTTTTAGTAATACCCAATCCATTTATATTAATATTATTTATGGTTGTGGTATAATCTAGTTTCTCACTTCCTTTGGAACTTTTAACAACCTGAAAAAGAGATATATATTGTCTATTCTCAGCATAAAATGGATTCCAGTGTTGATGATTTAAGTAAGAGATATTTACTTTAAAATCATCATTATTTACCCTATTAGGATAGGCATCATAATAACTTTTAAATCCTCCCTCTAGCATAGGTAAGCCATCCCATTTGATATCTACTTGTAAACTAGTTAGATTCTTGGAAAAAACTTCTCCACTTCCTATATAAAAGCTGCTATGTGGTTTTGCTAGCGGACCAAATGGTTCAAATATTTGGCTATTATCAATAATTCCTAATTGGTTTTGAAGTACCAATCCTCGATAGTGCTTTACACTAACTTTGAGATCTATCTTTTCAAGTATTAATCCATTTATTATAGTAAGTAGATATAGCCCATAAGATGATGCACTATTACGTAGTCCAATGACAACCGTAGGCGTTTCAGGGTCTGGCATAGCGCTTTGTTGCTCACTAGGCAATTTTGTCATAGCAGGTATTTCTGCATTTAGCGCAATAGTCATGCATAGACTATTTTCTTTAGAAAGTAGCTGACTTGATAAAGCTTCTTCAGGTACGTCAAACCATCCTTCTTTAGTGGTAATTCGTATCCTTGCTGTAGCATTGATCATGCCCATTAATTTCCTCGAGAATTCTATAGAAGAAACATCTTTCTTTTTTGTTCGGTTGAGCAATTCTTGAAAAGATTCGGGCGTAAATTTAAATTTTATATGAATGGTACGTACGCCTTCAGCAAGATGAAACAATGGAGAGCCAATCATGACAGACAGCTGTTCATAAGATTTTTCTAGAGAAGGACTTGCTTTTAGAGGTACAGGGAATACAGGAAATGGAAGCTCTTGCAGCATTGATTTATCATATGTAGCAGTAGATAGTTCTATTGCTGTACTTTCCTCTTTCTTTCCTCTTTTATGAGGCACCAAACTATTTATCTGACTAATTTTAGCTTTATTTATAGTTATATCTCTTTTAGTTTGAAATAGTATATCTTCCCCATTAAATGGATTTTTCGCGACCAAACGTGCTCCACTATGTACAAATGCAAAAGAGTGGTTTGGACTAAGACCAAAATGTACATAAGCTTCATCAGGAATACTAGGGTTATTATTAAACTTTAGTATATGTCTGTAATAATGGTCTAACGCTTTTTGTGGGATATGGTTAAGGTGCGCATCTGCATACTGTAAAAGTTGCAAAAAGGCTATTAATAATGCCATATGGGGAGACTTATTTTGAGACTGTAGTGTGTCAAAATAATCATTAGCAGATAACGTTTTTAAATTGTAGATGGTGTTAAAAATTGCATCAAAAAAATCATTTAAAATATCTATAGCTTGTTCATCATTTAGATCTGGTCCATTCATCTCATTTTGGACAATATCTGATTTCAACTCCCATAGTGATGTGCCATTACATTTTTGATCTAAAAAAGCACAAAAATCTACAAAAGCCTCATTGTAATGGTGTTTATGGTGTTGTTGGAAGAGTTTATATACTCTGCTTAGATGGATATTTATTTCTTCATGAATGATGGTGTCTAATTTAACACGAATAATATCTTCATTAGGAAGATTTTTGTGCCAATATTCTAAGAGAATAATTAGTTCACGACCAATAACTAGGAGGTCTGTGGTATATTCGCTCTCTATAATCCCTGTAGATTTACGTCGTAGGGTTAAAAATTGTTTATGGATACTTTTTTTAACCCTTTCAATATTGGTATGTAAGATTAATGAACGTATAACCGTATCATCCTGTTCTAGAAATTTTCTCCAAATATTCTGGTCAATACGTACATTATTCGTGTCATAATAGGCTAAAAGATCAGAATACAAATAAAGAAATCTTAGGTGATCGCTAAGTTGTCTATCACTTATTAATAGATCATTGTTAACTAATTCAGGTAGTAAACGTTCCGTATGGCAGGTTCCTGCTCTAGCAAATAAAACGTTAGGTTTTTGATGAATATCCATATTAGATTATGATTTTTTTCCAAAAATTTAGATATTATACTTTAAGTGGCGTAAGTAATAATCGCCTTTAATAATATAATCTAAACTAAAAAGTACTTACAAAAAAGTAATTCAGCTTAAAATTTATACTCATGATACCATATTTAATTAGTATTGTTGTCTTTATAGCGACAAATATACCAGCAAATGTTACTGCTGTTTGGAATGAAAGTAATATATCTATGTCTACAACAAACATAAATGTGTTGCAAAGTGCTACTGATATCTATAAAAACACTGTTTTTCAGTCTTCTAATATCATAGAAGTAGGGATTAATCCTATAGTAGATAATGATAAGCCATCTGATTCCTTAGATGAAATACTTAAAAAAGATGCTGATTCAGAAGGTCTTATAGCAAATATTTTGGGTGGCTTATCTCTTTGTTACCATTTTTTAGCTAATTTATTGCTCTATCCTATCTTTTCTTTTCTGTTGTTACTACTAACACTAGGGATTGTTATATTAGGCACTTTCTGGGTTAAAAAAATAAAAAGCAACCAGCCCATGCCGACACATTGGATGATTTTTACTGGACTTTATTTGCTTTTCTATTTTGATCTATTTTTAGTAGTTTTTCAGAAAAGGAAAATTCTTCTTCTTTTTCTAGAGTTAGAAAAAGATCTCTTGTTAATGATTGTTGCAGCAGCTATTGGTTATATAGTGGGTAAGGTATTTTCTAGTAGATCTTTTGAGGAAAAAGAACTTCCTTAGGCATTTAGACCTTTGTGTATAGTGTAGAAGAAAGAATGATTTAGTGTGTTTTAAGACACTATTCACCGTTAATCTGCAAAATAAAATGGTTATTTACGTGGGGTGAAATCATAGTTTCTATTTATTACTACATTTTTGCAGGTAACTCAATTGTCAAAAGAGCCATGCTTCTTTTTAGAACTTTTGCTACACAAAAAGAAAGCAGTAATCTGAAGCTACGTGCACTGATATTAGACGCTCTTAAAATGGGACAAGCTGCATAAAACTTATTATAAGTCTTTGCTAATTCTAGTGCATAATTTGCTATTATCGAAGGGGCATAATGCTTTGCGGCCTCTTCTATTTGTGTAGGCAACATGTAAAGCTGAAAAATAAGACTCTGTTCTAATGGGCTAAGGGGCCTATTGTAGGTGGAAGGTGAGGCTATTGTTATATCACTAGCCTTGCTTTCTAATGAACAAATTCTAGCATAGGTATATTGAATAAATGTACCAGTATCTCCCTGAAAATCAACAGAATCATTAGGATTAAATAGCATTCTTTTTTGTGGAATGACCTTTAATAAAAAAAATTTTAACGCGCCTACTGCTAGGGTATTATGGAGTTTATTTTGTTCTTCTTTACTTAAAATTCCAATTTTATTGGACACCTCAGTATACTGTACAATTGTATCAATCATTTCTGCAATGAGGTTATCGGCATCTACTACATTTCCTTCTCTAGACTTCATCTTTCCACTAGGTAGATCTACCATCCCATAAGATAAATGATGCATTGATGAGGCATAGGGTCTATCTAAAGCATCCATAATAGCAAATAACACTTTAAAATGATGTTCTTGTTCATTTCCTACAACATAAATCATTTTATCAAAATGATAGTCTGTATAACGTAAATCTGCTGTTCCTAAGTCTTGAGTAATATAAACAGCTGTTCCATCTCCACGCAGTAAAACTTTTTCTCCTAATTCATATTGAGACAGATCTATTGCAATAGCGCCATCGCTTCTTTTGTAGAATATTTTTTTGTGAACGCCTTCTTCTACAATTTTTTTGCCTAATAGATAGGTATCAGATTCATAATATGTTTTATCAAAAGCAATCCCTAATTGATGGTAAGTGACGTGAAATCCATCATAAACCCAGTTATTCATTTTTTTCCATAAAGCCATAACAGAGGGATTCCCTTTTTCCCATTCTATCAGCATTTTTTGAGCTTCCTGTAAAATCGGAGGAGGTGTTTTAGTAGCATCTTCTCCATTGCTTTGGATATGTGCCAATTGTTCTTTATATACTTGATCAAATTTCACATAATATTTCCCTACTAAATGATCTCCCTTGATGCCACTACTTTCTGGTGTTTCATTTGAGCCAAACTGCTGATATGCAACCATAGATTTACAGATATGAATGCCCCTGTCATTGATAAGGTTGACTGTATATACTGTATAGCCAGCAGCATCTAATATTTTGGACAGTGCACTACCCAAAAAATTAGTACGTAAATGACCAAGGTGTTGTGGTTTATTTGTATTTGGGCACGAAAATTCTACTACTACATTGCTGTTTCGTTTATCTAGGCATCCATAATTGGGATTCTGCTCAATTTCTGCTAAAACGTTAAGCCAAATTTTATCATGAATAACTAGATTCAAAAACCCACTTATCACATTGTATGAAGATATCAAATCTGTATGGTCTTGTAACCATTCACCTATTTTCTCTGCTAATTGGGTAGGGTGTTCATTACATTTTTTAGCATAGGGAAATACAGGCAATGAAAAGGTCCCTGCAAATTCTTTTCTAGTAATCTGTAAGCCTAACTCCTCTATATCAAGGGATAATTGATAATTGTCTAAAAACGCTTTTTGTAGTACTGATTTAAGTTGGAGTTCTATTTTCATATTATTTTAAAGTATAACAACATGTAATACTAAATAGATATTGTGATCTAATTTATTTTAACCGTTAAACTAGTAGAAAAGAAACGTACAAAAGTGAAGATAATAAAGAAAGGGGAGAATATCTATGTTTTATTTCCCTATTATATTACATAGGGCTGGTGCTTTATGTAAAGCATCAGCCCTATGGTAGAATAAATAAGCATTAGTGCTTATTTACTTGCTTGCATTTTAATAGTTGCTTTCTGTTCTGCTTCATGTTGTCCCTCAGCTTCTTCTTTTAGCTTTCCTAAATTACGCACAGCAATTAACCAAACTATAATAACTGCAATAATGATGAGTACAATTGGTGTACGAATATTAGCAATATCTCCCCCACCAAACGTAGTAGCCATGCTAGTAATCAATATCGATGCCAAACTTTTGCCTAAACGAGACCCTACCCCATCTACAGCTGCTTTTCCTCGAACTTTAGTCTCTTCATCAAGTGGAATATAGACTGCTTCTTTGGTTGGATCAAAGAGAATATATTTAACTGATTTAATCAATACTACATTACAAAGCCCTACCATAACAGCCATATAGGCAGCTGTCGTACTATAGTACGTTTGTAAAAAGGTATCTAACGTACTACCAAAACGTAGAAAAGCAAAGAATAGAACGGTCATTATTAATGCAGTAACTGGCGTAGCAGATGCCGCAAAACTCCATCCTCTTTTTAGTATTGGTGTCGCAAAGAAAAGTGCAACTAAAATAGAAACAATGCCCACTAAAATTTGTTGGTTAGAATATACTCTTGCTAAAAGTGCATTGTCACCTACCATTTTTATATATTCCTGTACTTGGGCTTTTAGTACAGCTTCAAATAGAGCAATGGCTAATCCGTAGCTTGTAACCAATATAGACACATAGATCAAGTATTTAGACTGAGCTAAAAACCTCATAGATTGCCTAAACGACATTTTTACTTTTACTTTTTTAGGTTTTTGCTCAACTTGATAGTATTCCGGATTCGCTTTTATATCTGCAGTAAAATAGTTGTAAACTATTAAAATTAACGTTAGTGCGACAACTACGAACTTGAGACTTTCGTCAAAGTTTTTACCGATACTCTCTAATCGCAGTATCATTCCTGCACTAATAGATCCAAAAGCAGCAAACATACTCAAAAAGGCATAAAAACGCTTAGCTTGCTTTACTCCTGTAATTTCATTTACAAATGTCCAAAATACAACACTAAGTGCAAAAGTCCCAAACGCCTCAGCATTCACATAAAATAAAGATATTGGCCAATAACAGATTGCTTGCCAAAGACCTATAAATGCTGGATACTTCTCTATAAGGAACTTAGAAATGGTTGTCAATTGCAATGTATTTCTATTTGGCAATAAAAAGACCAGTGCAAGTAAGAAAAAACATAAGAAATAGATCATTACAGCATTAAACCTCCCATCTCTACTTGCACTACGACTAATCTTTCCATAGATAATTGTAAAAAAAATCATACTTGGCGTAATGGCTACTGCCTTGAGCCAATAGATAGCTGTGTTATTAGCATCTTTTAGTACGAGCATGTCCTTAAGGGAACGCGTAAGTGCGTAACATAAAGATATCAAGATAAAAATAAAGGCCATTGGTAAAAACTTACGCAATTCACTTTTGTGAATGGGAAACATTCTGCTGCGTATCGGGCCGAATTCTTGTTTTGTACTCATTTTCTTTTTTTAATTAAAATTTGATTTTAAAGTATAAGATATTTTATTCAACTAATTTAGTAATCGTTATTAACGGTCTTTTTGCTTATTCCATGTACAGTGCGCTTTTATCCTTTCTTTTTTACACATAGAAGTTGTACCTATAACGGAATAAGGCATATAATTAATGTTATGGTATATTCATTTTTATTTATTGAAGTGATTGGTTAGATAGTCAGAAATACCCTCTTGTGTGGCATGCATAGCGACATCTCCTTTTATCCAGTTAGCCGGGCAAACCTCTCCAAACTGGACTACATGCTGCCACATGTCAACAATACGAAGTATTTCATCAACATTTCTACCTAATGGCAAGTCATTAATAGCAACATATCGAATAATTCCCTCTTTATCAATCAAGAAAGTACCACGATAAGCAACAGGGATACCCGAAAACACAAGCTGGCCGGATTCATTATAATCCCAGCTTCCTCCTAGCACACCATAATTAGCAGATATTGTTTTACTAACATCAGCAATTAATGGGTAGGTAATTCCAGCAATCCCCCCTTTCGTTCTATCGGTATTTAACCAAGCAACATGCGTTTCTTCCGTATCCGTAGAACACCCAACTAGCGCAACATTCCGTTGCTCAAACTGAAATAATTCTTGCTGAAAAGATAACAATTCCGTAGGGCAAACAAAAGTAAAATCTTTAGGATAGAAAAAAAGAATCACTTCTTTTTTCCCCAAAAATTGTTCTAGGGAAAAATCATCTACAACAGTTCCTCCCTTTATTACAGCAGATGCTTTGAAAATAGGGGCTTTAGTTCCTAATAAACTCACAGATTATATTAAAAAGTTAAACTAATGTAAAGTTAGTGTTTTTTTACAAAAAACATAGCGTCTTTAACTCCATTATTTAATACCTAAACTGTTAGTTTAGTAAAAATTACATTTTATCATATAATATTTTATCTAAAATTCATAATCTTACGCTATTTTCTTCTATAAGCCAGTTTATCTCTTGTTTTTCGTCAGGTTGTAGCCAAATATAGGGTATGCCTAATTTTTTAATATTAGATCGTAAAACATACTGTACTTGATTTGATCCACTACCATATATTATCAATTTTTTAAAAGTGCAAATTTTGAGTAGCACATCTATATCCTCTAGTAATCTTTCCTCTACCAATAAATAATCTACATTAAGACTAGGACCATCCCATATATACCAATCAGGAGAGATATCTTTGATACTAAAAAAAATCTTTCCATGCCAAGATGTTATGAGAGAACTATTATGAAATGCCATATAATCTACCTTGTTATCTAAGTTATCTAAGTTATCTAATTGCAGGTCCGAACATGTTACTTGCTCTACTTCATGTTTTAAATCAAAAGATAATGCATTATTATTGTAGAAAAGCACATTACATTTTTTGCTGGTTGTTATAATGAGTTTTATCTGATCCATAGTATAAAATGCCATGAATAGGTTTATTATAGCCAAATAGCTAAGACGCTTGTATCTAAAAAAAAGGCAGATACAAATGAATATACAATACAGTAAATAAACGGAATGAACATGTATAGATATATCATCTAGTGTACTAAATGGCCATTGCGCAACCCAGGATACAAAAGCATTAGTAATAGCAATGACCTTCGTTAACACAAAACTTATTAACGTACGAACTACTGGGAACCAGCTTACAGCAATTATAGCTATGCTTAGTGTAAGGATAGTAAAAATGGCTGGTACAACCAACCAATTGGCAATAATGAAATAAAAGGGAAAGCGATTAAAATAATATAAAATAAGTGGAATCGTACCAACCTGTGCGGCAATAGATAGCGATGTGGCATTCCATATTTTTTGAATAAATCTGTTTTCAATGGTTAATAGTCGATTAATACGTGGATATAAATAAATAATCCCTAGGGTTGCCATGTATGAAAGCTGAAATCCCCAGCTTAATAAAAAAAAAGGATTCCACAGTAATAAAGCAAATGCAGAAGCAAATAATGAATTATAGGCATTGGAAGGTCTTTGTAGCATGACGCCAAATTTTGTGATAGTAATCATACTAACAGCACGTAGTATAGGTGGTGAAAAATTACATAACCAAGTGTATGTCCAAAGAACAACAAGTACTAAAAATTCTAAAAAATACTGACAACCAATTCTATTTAATAAATAGCTGCATATAAACTGTATCAATAGTAAAAGCATACCCACATGTAACCCAGAAACAGCCAATACATGCATGGTTCCTGTATGGGCATATGCTTGGCATAAAGCCATATCCAGATTATCCTTTTGGGCAAAAAGCAATGTTTCTATAATACCAATCGCTTGTTGTTCCTTTATCTGTTCTTGCAATATGGTGCTACACCATCGACGTATTGCTTCTGCCCCATTTTTGGTATTTAGAAATGTGCAGGGCATAAAATCTTTACCTACTTTCTTCAAAGTATGGCTATAAAAAGGAGGTTTAGGTAAAGAGCAAAAGATGTTTTTGGCATTTTGATGATCATCGAACAGGCAAACTGTTGGTGTGCCATTAACCACTAAACGATCTCCTTTTTTGGGGATGTAGTTAGTTCCCCTAGCAAAAAAAAGGTGTACTGATCCTGTACTATTGTGCCAACCTGCGTAATTTTTTATATGTATTACAGTGGCTTTGCAGCTAAATAAATTATTGGAAGATTTATAAACTTTTTCAATATGCGCATAATACCCTTCTAATGGCTCTATGTGGGTTACAAACTTAGCAAAATGTGTTTGTCTCTTTTCACCTATATGCAGCAATACATTTCCATATGCTATAAGCATAGTTAATAAACCCCCTACAAGGTTAAGTCTAAAAAACGACAACTGGCTTGTACCATATTTAAATCTATATACTACGAAAATAATAAAGTATACCAAGCTAAATAGGCCCACCATACCCAGTGTCACTCCAGTGGATATGGGATATTTCAAAGCCAATAGAACCCCAATTATCCAGACTAAACTCAGACGTAAAAAAGGTAATAGCATATACATAATGTACATGTTTACTTGTCAATAACCTGCTCAATCAGCATGGGGATGACACCTCTTTCTATGATGTAAAGTTATACCAAATACTTTTATAGCCTGTTTATGTACGAGCGTTGAATATCCTTTATTCTTTCTCCATTCATAAGCAGGAAAGTCTTTATCTAACTTATCCATAAAGCTGTCTCTATAGACCTTAGCCATTATATTAGCCGCTGCAACTGCAGCATATATTTTATCTCCATGCACAACGCATTTACATGGAATATCTTTGTATGGATTACATGATCGACCAGAAATTAGCAAAATATCTGGAGGTATTTTTAGTTGATTAATTGCTGAATGCATAGCTAACTGGGATGCATTTGCAATACCAGTTTTGTTAATATCCTGTTGACATACTGTTGCAATCCCCCATGCAATAGCTTGTTGCTTAACAAGTGAAGAGATACGAATACGTGAAGCAGCCGTCAAATTTTTAACATTATACAACTCTTTATCATAAAAATCATGGGGTAATATTACAGCTGCTGCTATAATCGGGCCCGCTATAGCCCTAGCCCCTACTTCGTCACAACCAGCTATATATGGCACATTATAATGCGTATATTCAGATAGAAGTGAGTGATATAATAACGGCATATCCTAAATATTAAATATTTTTGTTAGTCCATTAACCAATAACTGAAATGGCACGTCTGTTCAAGACAAGCTATAATCAGAACGTATTACAAACTTGATTAACTGTTCAAGAGCGGTCTTAACCATTAAATTAGGCACACAAAGAACACATTATATACCTATATATTAATAGAGGATTCGCTTATTTTTGACAGTTATTTAAACTTATTAAAATATAATATACATTTTTGTATAATACAACTGACATCAAAAATAAATATTTTTTCATTTTTTGCATTTTTTACGTAAAAAAATGTCACAAAATTTTATTTATTATCAACAAAGTATTATTTTTGTAATAAAGCTACCTATAGCAGCATGACTAATTTGAATATTTTATGAATAATGGACATGAACAAATTAGATCATTTCTAAGACGTGTGTTACACTACTTTCTTCTAACTAGCCTGTGTGACTAACTGATCTGACTGTGACCACTAGAGAAGCTATTACGTAACTATTTGAGGAAGTTTGAGATCAAATTCAACAGATTTGCCTTCTTATCGTTATATATCTGAATACCAGCTTTATTCTCGTTGACAAATACCAATATAGGGGCAGTATACACATTTCTCTCTCTCTTCTGTTTGTGTAAAAGCAACCAAAGGATTAAAAATTTCTGAAAGCAGCCGTAGCATCCCTTCTTCAAACTCCTCTACATGTTCCCTAATATCTTTAATGGATATGTACTCTTTAGAACCATTAGGCTGTTGTATGCAAATACTACTAGTAGCTAAGTCTACAAAAAGTGCCTTGACATGCATCAAATATGGCATTATTTTTTTTTGTTTCTCCGTTCTATGAAGGGTGTTAAAGAGCCAAGCATAAAACATCATTTGAAAAATGGCTTTATTTTCTTTTATCTGAGCACGATCAAACAAAGAGGTAATATTGGATATTTTATGATTGGAATCTCCTGTTTTGTAATCAATAATCCGTATAAGATCTTCCTTTTCATCTACTCGATCTATAATGCCACCTAACTGAACATTTCTTTCTGTATCTAAACGTAGTGCAGTAACTAAAGGCTTATCTTTACCTAACTCAACCCCCAATAGTTTAAATGGCACATTTGCATCATCTAATGCCAATATGCGTTTTACAAAATTTTCTAAAATGGAAACAAGCAACATAGCGTTCTTTACTGTATGATCTACATTAGTAGACACATCAGATACAACTGTTTGTATTTCTATTTTTACTTTGGATTTTAATTGGGTAATGATGTGGGCATCAATTTCCATACCTACAAAAGGCTTATACAGTCTTTCCATAATTTCATGTAATAAGCTCCCCAGTTGTACAGTAATATCTTGATCTTTAGTTGCTACAGTTTGTTTTATTTGTAGTACATAAGAAAAATAAAATTGCAACGAACAGTTCAAATAACTAATTAATGCAGAAGGAGTAAGGCTTGAAGATGTTTCTGTTTGCGTTACTAAAAAACGTGCTAATAACTGCATGACTTGATCATTTTTTTGAATGGATATAACAGGTTTTGGCAACGCCAAATAATGTACAGAAAACTTTTGGGATGTAATTTTTAATTTGCTATTATAAAATAATTGTAACAACAATCGACTCATCTCATTTGGTGCCCCCGACTCACTTCGTGATGTAAATAGACAATACGCATTTTGTGCACGTTGTAGCAATCTATAAAACCCATAAGCTGTGAGGCTTTCCAGTTTTTTATCTTCAAGAGGGAGTCCAAAACTATTACGCAAATGGTAAGGGATAAAAGAATTACTAGGCGCTACTTTAGGGAAATTTCCTTCGCTCATATTCAAAAAGAAAATGTTTTCAAAGTTTAAATTATGTGACGCTGCAATATCTACAATATAAAGTCCTGTTGTGGGATTATTCTGGTAAAATGGGATGCTACTTTCCTGTAAATAATTCAGAAGAGATAACCCTGAATGGTTCTCTTCATACCTAACTTTTAAAGAAGGTATGATTTCTAGAAGGTGGTGGATAACGGCCTTATTAAGGGACAGTAATAGCCCATCTGATTCTATAAAGTGCTCATTTATAAAAGTTAATATTTTTTCAAGAAAGTTCAGGAGGCCTGTTTTATGTTCATTAAGCCATAAACCAAATTCCCCTAATTTGATTTTTTCTAAATCAGACACATGTGTGGGAGGGTATGTTAGTATGGATGAGATTTGTGTTTGTATTTCTTCATTAACAAGTGGTTGCAATAGTGCTAGGCTAGCTGTAAAATTACTTAAAATAAGTGTATTATCTGTATACTTAACTGCTGCTGTCTCTTCCCAAATGGCTATCAGCTTTTTTACCAATAGATAAACCACGGTAGCCTTTATTGGATAATTGAACCTAAAATGCAGTGGAATAGATAAAGTAGCTAATGCATTGAGTAAAGGTATAAACAGGGCTGTTCCACTAATCACTATGCCCATTTTATGAGGTGGATGTTTGCATGCTCCTTGATCTGTTTTCTCTTGTAGCATATCTATAACTACCCGAATTTGGGCTATAGTATCACTTACTTCTGTAATAACCATTTTCTTATTAAGATCATTGAAATGGGTATTCGTATCAATGTTAAAACTTTTTCTAAAGACTTCTGTTTCCCTATGTTTGCGTAAATAGTATCCGGCTATATTGATTGGATTATCTATATAATAGGTATCAGTATCCCAGAAAAATGTTACTGGGACAATGGTGCTAAGTTTTTCTATAAACTTTTTTTCTGAAGGGGTAAGCAAGTTAAATCCAGCAAAAATAACTTGATCATATCGCGTAAGCTTTTCCGGAAGATCGCCATCTAACACTTCTCTATAGATAAGCCCTTCATATCCATAATCTTGTTGTATCATTTTTTTTGTAAAAGCATCATATATCAGAGGTAGGTTTTCCTCCAGAAGAGAAGAGAGAGAGCATGGATTGGTTGATAAGTTATGCAATATAACAGATTCATGCTCCAATATAGCATGATTAACAGCTAAAGAGGTTTCATTTTTTTTTTGCTGGATGCATGCTGAAAATAGATTAGACGGATTAACAAGGTAGCTGTCTATCAAATTAAAATCTTGCAAAATGGTAGTACCCCAAGCATAAAATTGATCAAAAGGGACTTCCCTATTTAAAATCAGATTGGTTACCGCATGAAGCTCTTTTAATAAAAACAATTTAGGTAATACAGCCATCTTAGCATCGGAACTCATCATATTATGTAAGGTGCAACAGGAAAATCTATTATTATGTAATTCCTCTCTGTTTAGCAGCTGTTGAAAATAATCTATAGATAATAGTGTAGGAAATACCCAAAGCATATTCTTTTTTGCAGAATCATTCTGATCTATGTTTCGTATAATCTGTAATAAAAAGGGTTGATACATGACACGTTATATTGGTTAATATATTAGTCTGACTAATTGTAGTGGTGGTATAAATATATGATGCTAAGTTGCCCAAGTATTTCCTTTATTTATACTAGCAATTACCATGATTGCAAAAATAATTAAAAAATTACGTTTTATAATGGACTGGAGACTCTTTATTTTAGAGAAAACGTTCTTTGAAAAAAATCTTTGCTTTTATCAAACAAATTATTGTTTTTTAGCAATTTAGTAATTGCTTCGTAATTATTTATACTTTCCAAATCAGATGCAGTTTGTTCTAAGTTGTTTTTTTGATTTTTATTAAGTTTCTTTGAAAGAAGTAGTGCCCTAACACTTTTTAGATCACCATAATTAACTGCCCAATGAAATAATGTGTTTCCATTGGTATCTACTACTGCATTTATATCAGTGTCTTTTATAAGCGCTATTTTAACAGCTTTTTGAATCAAAATTTCAACAACTAATCTATAGCCAAGGCGATCTGCTACTTGGAGAGGAGTATCGTTATTCTTCGTTTTTTTATGTATATCAGCACCATGTTTAAGTAATAAATTAACAATTTCTAAATTACCACTACCTGCTGCTAAATACAATGGAGTACAGCCATCTTGAGTTGTTGCATTTACATCAGCTTCATTTTGAAGTAGTATCTCAACAACGGACTTATAACCTTTTTTAGTTGCCAAATGAATAAGCATCTCCCCTTCAGTATTTATTTGATTCAAAATATTCTTTCTAGATTCTTCAGGAATATATTGAATTAGATTTTTAAGGATTTCTAGATTATCAATACTAGCCCCTAAGTGACAAAAACTGTTTCCATTATTATCTACGATATTTACATCAGCAGCTTTATATTGAAGTAGCAGCTGAACAGCTAATAAATTATCTTGCTTAATTGCTTCATGAAGAAAATTACTCTTATTGTTATCCGTTTCATTTACACCAGCTCCATATTTCAATAATTTTTCAATGAGTATATTATTACCAATATCAATAGCCCAATGAAGAGGAGTAAAGCCTAAGTGATCTCTATCATTAATATCTATTTTTTTCCCACGCATTTTTAGTATCCTTGTATACATGCTCCTATGCCCAAGTATTTTGTCTATTTTCTTTAATTTATTAAACACAACTGCTTTATGAAGTGGAAATTTTTTAGAATTGTTTTGACTGCTAAACGGTGGTGGTACAAATATATGATACTAAATTACTCAAACTAGATTTTATATTTTTGTTTTGATAATGAATATTGTATTGATTTTTTTTGCATAAATAATTCTGTTTTTTGTCTTTGTTAAAGCCATTATTTACTACATCTATGTTAGTGAGGCATTCAGAATAGCTTTCTGTAATGTGTTTGCTTAAAAAAATTAACCACTTTTTATTAAACGACATAAAATACACTCAAGATCAAATACTTATTCCATCATATATTTGTACCACCACCTGCTAAACTTACGTTGAATACATGTCTTTTTCTCTGGATCATCAGATAGAAATATCTCGGGATTTTTATAAAAAAAATCTGCTGTTTTTCCAGTACAACCTGCAATAAAGACATGTAATAAAATTAATACAAAAACACATAAAAATTGTTTATTCAACTTTAATAAATAATTGTTTTTGTACATAAAGTATTATAAAATAGAATTTAAAAAACACAAAAAGACAACTATAACAACCATGTGTAATGGATTTTCTATACAAGTTTAACAAAAATTACTAAATCATGCCTATTGCAGTAGGGCTAACATTCCACAATGATCTTCTGTTACAAGTATCATTTATGTATACTTCTTTATTACTGCCTACATAGCTCATTAAGACATATCGAGCAGTAAAAAACAAATGATTTTAAAAAATGGTGCAAAAAAAACAAAAGTATTGCTGCAGTATTACTGTGTCTTATACTATCTTTATTTTTATGTAAAACACATAAGTATAGTATGAATCAGGATCCAAAAGACTTAGAGAATAAAAGACCATTAGAAGAGGTAGAAATAGAGTCTGATAGCAAAAGGCAGAAATTAACATACACAGGAATTTTACCTATTGGTAAATCTAGCATTGAAGCTGTGATTATGTCAGGATATTATGTAGATAAAACAAAATATGCAGAAACGTTATTTAAAGAAGAAGCTACTGTTTTTCTCTCCCGTCCCCGTAGATTTGGCAAATCCTTATTTGTTAACACATTAGAAGAAATAGCTAAAGGAAATAAAGAACTATTTAAAGGTTACTATATCTATAACTCTGGTTATGATTGGAAAAAACACCCTGTGATTAGGGTAGATTTTTCTAACATGAATAAAAGTTTAAAGCTAGAAGAAGATATCAAAAAGGAGTTATATTTTATAGCTGAAAAATACGGTATTACCTTAAATACAAATTATCCTAAAAAAGATGAACAAAAAGATGATTCCATGGAATCATCTTTAAAAGATTTGATTAACAAACTAGTTATAAAATATACAGAACTTAAAAAGACAGATTCAAGTTATGAACCTAAAGTAGTCGTTCTGGTAGACGAATATGATGCTCCTTTTATCAATCAATCAGATCCAATTATAAAAGAAGAAAACCGTTTAATTGTACGAGAATTTTTAACTGTTATTAAAAGCCTTACTACTAATAACTTTATTAAATTAGAATTTGTCACAGGTGTTAGCTCTTACTGTTTTAGAGATACTTATTCAGGTCCTAACAACTTAAATGATATTACACTTAGTCCAGATTATACAACTATAGCTGGATATAAAGAAGAAGATCTTTTAAATAAGGATTCTGTCTATTATAGACGAATAAGTCAGTTAGCAGAAAAAAGAAATATAAGTAGCAATGTACTAGTTAGTGAAATGCGTGCTATGTATAATGGTTATAAGTTTCATCCTGAAGATGATACGATATCTGTATATAATCCACTGTCCACCCTAATGTTTTTACAACGCGGTGAACTAAATAACTATTGGATTAATACAGGAACACCTACTTTTTTAGTGAAGAAAGTTAATAAATCAAAGACACAAGATTTTAGTAAGCCTATTTCAGTTGTTAGGTCTAAACTGATAGAATATAATGAAGATAAGTTAACTATAGAAAGTGCTATGTTTCAAGCAGGATATCTAACTATTAAGGGATATAAAAATGAATTAGCACAAGGAAAATTAAGACAACCTAATGATCCAATATTACTAGAATTTCCTAATGGAGAGGTTGAGGATTCTTTTCATAATTTATTGTTTGAAGAATTTGAGAAAGATTTAGCATCACAAGGTAAAACGCGTAAACGTTCCATAGTTAAAAAACTGGAAGATATAGATCTAGAAGGTCTTGTTAAAGTTATTAGATCATGCATGTCAAGTATACCTTCTAATTTATCTAATCCAAAACACAATAGAAATGAAGCCTACTACCATACAGCTTTACACTGTTTATTAGAAGGATCAGAACTAAATCCACTTAGTGAACATATTACTAGTGGAGGTAGGATAGATATTGTTATTGACTCATTAAGTGATGTTACCTATATATTTGAATTAAAACATGATCAAAGTTCTAATACTGCTTTAGGCCAGATAGAAGGCAATGATTATAGAGAGAAGTTTCTTTATAAAGAAAAAAATATCGTCCTTATAGGACTTAATTTTTCTAGTAAACTTCGTAATGTTGAACAACAATTCGATTTTGCTATTTACGATGAAGAAGGCAATCAAACTACTAAAGATACTATTCTTGCTAACCGTAAGCATCTACGTGGTAGGGAAGTTAACAGACAATGAGAGGCTTTTGAAAAGCCTCCTCGCCTCAGCCTCCTCTTTCCAAAAGCCTCAACTCCCTCCATCTATTCTTCTGGTTGTTCTCTACGAAATTCCTCCATTACTTCATTTGTAGTATTATTTATATCAGTGTCAGAATCATCACTAAATACATTTTTTATTGCTAATCTTGCTTTTTTAATTGTAGTATCCCTATCTTCATCCAATCCTTCCATAACTACTTTTTTAATTATTTTTCTTTTCCTTTCCTGATTTTTCTGATTAAACTCTTTTTTTGCTTTTTCTTCACCTTCCTTTATACCTTCCTCTCTACCTCTTTTCAATCCTATTTCTTCACCTTCTTTTATAAAAAGATCCCGTTTTTGCTTTTCTCTAACATTTAGATTTGCAATATAGATAATACTACTTCTATATTTATCAATCTCTGCTTCAGTATAATTGCATTTTTTTAATTGATCTATAGCTTTTTTAAGAGAAACATTATTCCCACTTACTTTTTGAACATTTTCTTCAGTCTTAACGTCACCTCGTAAAAGTGCACACCATCTTTCTTCTGTATCCTCAAGATTGTCAATGCTTTTATCAAACTTAGTTACTTCTATGAATACCCAAGATAAATCTTCCAGATCATTTTTATAGGTTTTTGTATCTAAGATACGATACTCCCGTCTATATGCTTTATCATGAATTATTTCCCCAAATTCTTCTAAATCATCTCTAAATAAGTTATGCCCTGCAATAGTTAAGCAAACTACTTTATTAAGACGTTTGTACCCACCACCTTTTTTAAGTTGTTCACTGTATTTATGAGCCGCATAATAGGTTACTCTCTTTTTAAAGAATGCTTGATAACCAAGCTGCATTTCTATTATATAGCGGTTTCCTTTTTTATCTCTTACAAGAATATCTAAATACGTTACTTTAGGCTTCCTTCCAGAAGATATATTTTCAGTATTCTCAAAGCTTTCTACTTCAATAATATTACCTCCTTTTAATTCTAGTATGCTATTTAAAAAACTAGCAGTCACCTCCTTATCTGTATTGAATATTCTCTTAAAAGTAACATCATTTTTAGGATCTAAATACTCAGGGACATCATATACTCTAGAAGCAGAAGGAGCAGATCTCTTATGTGAATTTCTAATTCTATCAGAAACGCTATCACCTTTTTTCATCTCTAAACTATGCTTATTACAAGCAGTAAGCACCACTAATAAAAGAGGTATGAGTTTACATAACTTATTCATTATATTTTTTTTTAAAACACTAGTTTTTTGCCGCTCGATATATCTTAATGAGCTATGTAGGCAGTAATAAAGAAGACTACATCAATGATACCTGTAACAGGTGTATCATCATCTTTCATGAAAACAGATCAGGCTATATCTTTTTAGTTACACTACAAATCTACAAAGATATTTACAGATTTTCATGTTGTTCATATAAGACGAAATTGAATAATTAATATTTTTGTAGTTATGTTACTAACTGCAACTTATTTTATTCAACCATGAAAGTTACTACACAAAGCTATGGTTAATTTTTAATTAATAGGAGGACCTACGCAACAGGTCTAATATGTTTCGAAAGAAGTCTCATATGTGCGCTCGGAAGGACTCGAACCCTCAACCTTCGGAGCCGAAATCCGACGTTCTATCCGATTGAACTACGAGCGCAAAATCCATATATTGCATAATGCAAAGCTAGGGCTTAGGCATAATAGACAGAACAGGTAAAAATACAAAAAATTATTCATGTACATGATATTTAGCAGATGCTTATAGCTAAAGAACTTTGTAAGTCTTATGACCAATATATGATCATTAATGACGTTAATCTGCGTATTAACAAGGGAGAAATGGTGGCCATTATGGGACCATCTGGTGCTGGAAAGACTACCTTACTATACCTTCTATCCTCATTAGAAAAGCCAGACAGTGGTTTTGTGGAAATAGATGGGATTGACCTTTCCAAGCTACAAGGAAAGACATTAGCCGAATTTCGGAATAAAAAAGTAGGATTTGTATTCCAATTTCATAATCTTTTGCCAGAATTTACCCTATTTGAGAATATTTGTATACCTGGGTATATTGGAGGATGCGCAAAAAAAGAAGTAGAAAAAAAGGCAAATGAATTGTTATGCCTACTAGGAATTGATCACCGCAATAATCATTTACCATCAGAAATTTCAGGGGGAGAACGACAACGTGCAGCTGTAGCTAGGGCATTAATTAATAGCCCATCTATTGTTTTTGCTGATGAACCAAGTGGTAGCCTTGATTTAAAAAATGCATCTATGCTGCATGAAGTCTTTTTACATTTGTGCAAATCCTTCAAACAGACGTTTGTTTTTGTAACGCACAACCAATCTCTTGCAGCCATTGCAGATAGAATCTGCACACTCCAGGATGGAGTAATACAATCACCATAAAGTTTTGCTAAATATGAGTCAATCCGCTGAACGTGTTTTACAAGAGTTACAAAAAGGTATTTTTCATCCCGTGTATTTCGTCCAAGGAGAGGAAACTTACTATATAGATGCTATTACGGAATATGCGGAAAACCAAATACTGCATCTAGAAGAGAAGGGCTTTAACCTAACAGTTGTTTATGGGAAAGAATGTAATATGGCCACTTTATTAACCCAAGTACGTCGCTTTCCTATGGGGGCAGCAAGGCAAGTGGTCATTGTCAAAGAGGCACAAGAAATGGCAGATTTAAAAAATGCTACTGGTCAACAGCTATTACTAAATTATTTAGAACACATCCAACCGGCAACTTTATTGATATTTTCACATAAATATAAAACTATAGATGGACGTAGTACTTTTAGCAAAGCATTAGAGAAGAAAACCGTTTTTGTAAACTGTAAAAAACTAAGTGACCACCAGTTACCTACTTTTATTAAATCTTTTGTAAAGAAGTTGCAGCTGACTATAACAGAAAAAGCAGCCTGGATGACCCAAGAATTCATTGGAAATAACCTGAATAGAATCACCAATGAACTCCAAAAACTAAGCATTAGTCTCCCTGCTGGTAGCACCATCACTGATGAAATTGTAGAAAGATATATAGGCTTACAGAGGCCTTTTAATGTATTTGAATTGCAAAAAGCCGTTATGCAAAAAAACTATGCAAAAAGCTACCAGATTATTAGCATTTGTTCATTAAATATAAAGGAACACACTGCATTACCCATCGTCACCGTTTTATATAACCTCTTCTCGAAATTACTCATCTTACACCAAACAAAAGAAGCTTCCCCAACTAAACTGGCTCAACAAATTGAAGTCAATCCCTATTTTGTACAAGGATACCTAGATGCTACTAAAAAGTATAGCTTACAACAAACCCTTCAAAATATGACCTATATTCATCAGGCTGATTTACAACTAAAAGGAATTAACTGTAATATGAATGATTTCCAAGTTATGCAAGAGCTGGTTTTTAAACTCATGCATGAATAAATGCCTTTGCAAGGCAACGAAAATGCATGCATAAAAGGCATGGGGGATGTAGCTTATGTAATGATTCATTTATTATCATAAATCCTTATTTTGCGTAAGTAGTGGATGGTGCTAGATTTGATAGCATGGCTATGGTTGTATACATGTAGTGTTATTTTTGAGTATTTATAAAAAATGATTGTAAATAGCCATAAATAGTACCGAATGTATTTTATTTAGTATATTATCTTGAAAACATTTGTAAATGAAACAGTTAATACGTTTTTCTATTTTAATAATAGCCTTATCAATCATTGCACCTCATCAGGGATATGCTGCACATCACTTCGGTAATCAGGAAAATGAAATTCTTTTTGATGAGGGTATTTGGCTGTTTCGACAGCAGAAATATTCAGCAGCTCAGAAAAACTTTGAAATATATTTAGCCAGTAGTGGGAAAAAATATAGAAAAGAAGAGGCTGCCTATTATTTTGCCTTAGCAGCCTTAGAAAATAAAGATCCTTACATAGAAACATTTTTACAGCATTTTATAAAAAACTATCCCAACCATACGCAAATAGAACCAATGCGCTATCGCTTAGCAAAATACTTCTTTACAAAAGGTATTTTTGACAAAAGCCTGTCTATATATCAAAGCGTTAAGCCCGAACAATTAGCTCTACAAGATAGGATTGCATTGCCATATGACTTAGCCAATACCTATTTAAAATTAAAAAACTGGCTGAAAGCAAAAGAATGTTTTTCAAACATAACGGATAAAAATAACCCCTATTATTATAAAGCACAATTTCAAATTGCCGTTATTGCCCTCGAAGAAGGAGATTATGACCATGCACTCCAAGCACTTCAGGAGTCAAGTAAACACCCGAATAACCTGGCTGAATCTAGAAGCTTAATCCTAAAAGTATATCACCAAACAAAAGCGTTTGAACCATTACTTACTTATGCCAAGCATTTTCCAAAATCATCTTTTTCATCAGAAGATCAACTTCTTATTGCGGATGCCCACTTTTTTCTTGAGCAATATCAAGAAGCAATAATGTACTACCAACCATATCTCAATACCAATAAATTAGATAGAGGAAGCACCACGAAGCTTGGACATGCTCTATATGCAACACAACAATACCCACAAGCATTGGCTTGTCTGAAGCAATTGTACGATATAGAAGATGGACCTGGTCAAGTTGCCATCTACTATATTGGTTTGATTTATGAAAAAAATGGAATGTTCCAAGAGGCTATAGAAGCTTTTTCTACTACTGAGCGACTGCCTTTTGACTCCGATATACGTGATGCCGCCTGCATAAAACGCGCTGGTATCCGCTATCAACAAGGATTGGTTTCAGAAGTACTACATGATATGAAGATATTTATCACAGACCATCCAGACAGTAAAAAACTTTCAGTAGCTCAAACACTTCTTGTACAATGTTATTACAAAACAAAGGCGTATCAACAAGCACTAGACTATATAGCAACATTGCCTTATAAAAATGAAAAAATACTAAATTTATACCAAAAAGTACTTTTTTACCAAGGTCTAACATCATACAACAATGGGAAATTAGATGAAGCTGTAGCTTATTTTAAGCAATCTTTACTATTTCCTTTTAAGGTGTCTTTAATTGCACAAGCTCAATTTTGGTTAGCAGAAACTTTTTCAGCCCTTGAAAAACATAATAAGGCATTAAAGTTTTATGTAAAATTGCAACAGCACAGTAACTTACATAGTCTATATCATCAAAAGATGATATATGGTTTAGCATATGCCTATTTTAATACTGGAGATTATACAACTGCAGCCCAAAACTTTAAGACATATATATCTGTCACACAACAGCAACCTTCTGCTGCCTATTATGATGCTATGCTTCGGTTGGGTGATTGCTTTTATGTAAAGAAAAATTATGCAAAAGCCCTGGAAATTTATGAAAATGCTTACCAATACAATCCTGCCTGTGTGCGTTATCAAGAAGCATTAATCTATGGATTATTGGGGGAGAATCTTCGTGCTGAACAATGTCTCCAAGAGGTGATTCGTGACCACGTACAAACCCAATACTATGAAAAAGCACTTTACCATGAAGCCTGTACTATATTTAATGCAGGTAATTATGACCATGCTATTCAAAAATTTAGCTATCTCATGCAGGTTAAACCAACAAGTTCACTACAGCCAGACTTATTGATGAAGCGTGCACTAGCCTATGAGAACCTAAAAAAATATGACAAAGCTACTTTGGACTATGTAGCTATTTTGGAGCAATATCCAACCCATTTAAATACAGAAAATGCCCTTATAGCTTTATCTAACCTGTTTGCTATGCAAGGAACACCTGAAAAAATGGAAGTCTATCTAAAGCAACATGACGGCATAGCCCAACATATAGCCATTGACTCTGATAAACGTATTATGGAAGTTTCCAGAAAACTTTTCTATACGCAAGAATATGATAAAGTCATAAAGCAATTAATCTCTTTTTCTGAAAAATACCCTGATAGTCAATTTCTTACAGAGTCTTATTTCTTCATAGCAGAAAGTTACTATAGACTACAAAAAAATACCCAGGCTATGCATTACTATAGAAAAGTAACAGCTGCGAGTGTAAGTAATTTTCATGTAAAAGCATGGTTGAGAATGGCTGATATGGCTTACAAAAATAATAGACTTCAAGAAGCTTTGATCGGTTATCAAAAATTACAGAAAATGCAACTCAGCAATAGGGAATATGAAAGAGCTTTGATGGGCTTGATAAGGAGTAGTTTTAAATTAAAAAAATATCAAATTACCACAGCTACCTGTCTGCAGTTATTAAACAATCCCAAAGAAGCATCTGTAGAAATGCTGCAAGAGACTGCTCTTTATTTAGGAAAGATTGCCCTAAAACGTGAAGAATACAAAAGTGCTCGAAGCCATTTCTTAAAAGCCAATACACCTTTACATACCCCAACTGCTGCAGAAGCACAATACTTGCTAGCGCATGTAGAGTTTAAGTTAAAGGCTTACAAAGCCTCATTAAACGCATTATTTGAGCTTGTAGAAAAATTTCCATGCAATAAAAATTATATAGACAATGCCTTTCTCTTGATGGCAGACAATTACATAATGTTAGGAAACATTACGCAAGCAAAAGCAACATTAGACTCGATTATTAAGCAGTCTAAAAACAAAAAAAATATTGAAATCGCTAAGAAAAAAAAGGCAAAAGTTTTATCTAGTCAACCTCGATAGCATGGCTTAGAAGCCAGTATCACTAAATACGATCATCGTAAGATTTGATGATATCGTTTTTATTTTTTTGTTAAAAGACCTATTGTTTCTAGGCAAGTTGCCATAATCTCATTACCTTTGTACAAGGTGCGTTTGATCTTTTTGTGTCCTACAACCCTATACAAGGGGTTGAAACAAATAAAAAATTAAAGAGACGCAACAAAACACCTTTTGGCACTAAGGTAAAGTTATTCAATATAACATTAATTAAAAGGCTGATAACCATATTTAAATAATATTCAATGCAACCATTACGTAATATTGCAATTATAGCACACGTTGACCACGGGAAAACAACATTATTAGACAACTTGTTAAAACAAAGTGGCACATTTAAAGCACACCAAGAAGTAGCTGAGCGTGTCATGGATTCAAATGATTTAGAAAAAGAACGTGGTATTACTATTGTTGCTAAATGCACTTCATTAATCTGGGAAGACACCCGCATCAATATTGTTGATACTCCCGGACACGCCGATTTTGGTGGAGAAGTAGAAAGAATTTTAAGTATGGTAGATGGTGTTGTCTTATTAGTTGATGCGGCAGAAGGGACCATGCCCCAAACTAAATTTGTTTTAGGCAAAGCGCTTAAACTAGGATTGCGTCCTATTGTTTTGGTGAATAAAATTGATCGATCAGATGCTAGACCGAGAGAGGTTGAAGATGAGATTTTAGAGCTTTTTATGGCACTTGATGCTACAGAAGAGCAGCTAGATTTTCCCATTGCCTATGCTTCTGGAAGGTCTGGATGGGCTAGTAGAACATTAGATGGAGAACGTAAAGATCTATCCCCTTTATTTAGTCTTATTCTAGAACATGTACCTACCCCTAAAGTAGATCTAACTGCAGATTTTTCTATGCTTATATCCGCTAGAGAATATGACCCTTATCTAGGCCGTATGCTTACAGGGCGGATCTTTACAGGGAGTCTCAAGGTACAACAAGCGGTAAAAGTACTCAATAAAGACAACGGATTGGTAGAAAATGGGAAAATTGTAAAAATTATGGCTTTTCGAGGTATGGAGCGTGTACCAATCGAAGAAGCGCATGCTGGTGACATTGTAGCCATTGCAGGAATGCAATCTGCTAACGTAGCTGATACCATTTGTGCACCTACACTTATGCAAGCCTTGCCTGCATTGCCGATAGATCCTCCTACGCTAGCTATAAACTTTTCAGTAAATGACTCCCCTTTAGCAGGAACGGAAGGGAAGAAGGTAACCTTTAATGCTATACGAGACCGGCTTATGCGTGAATTAGAATCAAATGTATCCATTCAGGTAACAGAAAGTGAGCGCAAAGATTCTTTTGAAGTAGCTGGTCGTGGTGAATTACAGTTAGGAGTCCTCATAGAAACTATGCGGAGAGAGGGATTTGAGTTGTCTATTAGCAGACCACGTGTATTAATAAAGCAGGGTACTAATGGAGAAAAATTAGAACCTTTAGAAGAAATTCAAATAGAAGTAGATGACGAATTCACAGGTGCAGTCATTGAATCTATGAGTTTAAGGAAGGCCGAAATAAAAGATATGCGACCAACAGGAGGTGGCAAAACACGAATCACTTTTATAGGCCCATCACGTGGTTTAATTGGGTATTATGGTAATTTTCTTACTGAAACCCGTGGAACTGGTGTTATGAATAGGACCTTCCATAGCTACAGTACGTACCGTGGTGCCATTTCTGGAAGACGCAATGGCGTATTAATCTCAATGGGATCTGGTGATGCGGTAGCCTATGCGCTAGGAAACTTAACAGATCGAGGTAAGATGTTTATTGCTCCCGGAGAAAAGGTTTATGGCGGCATGATTGTAGGAGAACACAACAGAGATAATGATTTAGAAGTAAACATACTCAAAGGAAAGCAACTTACTAATATGCGTGCATCTAGCTCTGATGAAACCATTCGACTAAGCCCTCCTATTGTGATGACACTAGAAGAAGCTATTGCTTATATCAAAGATGATGAGCGGGTAGAAGTCACACCACAATCAATTAGACTCCGAAAGGTTTTTTTAGATCCCAATGAGAGAAAAAGGGCTGCAAAATCTCAAAGCTAATAATGCATCAACTTTCAAGTATTGCTTAGGAGAAAACATCTTAATAGGTCTTTGTAAAAGAGAAACTATTAAGTTGTCCAAAATTGTTCTTAGGCCAATTCTAGCTCACTGTACGCTTTCATGGCGTACAGAAAAAGTTGGGATGAATCAGATGCTACCTAGTCTGGATGCTTAAGCTGTGAAAAATCGAAAGTCTCTAAGAATTGCGTGGTAAAGTTTCCTTGTCGAAATGCTTCATTATCCATTAAAGCAAGATGGAAAGGTATAGTTGTTTGAATACCTTCTACGATAAATTCTTCTAGTGCTCTTTTCATTTTGGCAATAGCATCTATACGTGTAGCTGCGCGGACAATAAGTTTTGCAAGCATGGCATCGTAATTAGAAGGAACCACATAACCAGCATAAATATGACTAGCAATAGTCACACCTTGTCCTCCTGGAAGATGGAGTTGGGTAATTTTTCCAGGAGATGGCCGAAAATTATTAAAGGGATCTTCTGCATTAATACGAACTTCTATAGCATGTTCATGGGGATAAACACTAGAAACATCTAATGGCTTACCGGCGGCTATTTCAATTTGGGTTCTCAGTATATCAAAACCAGTAACAGCTTCTGTAACAGGATACTCTACTTGAATGCGGGTATTCATTTCCATAAAGTAGAAGTTTCGATGTTTATCTACCAAAAACTCCACAGTACCTACGCCTTCATAGCCTATAAAGCTTACTCCTTTTATAGCTGCTTCTGTCATTTTTTTGCGTAGTTCATCCGTTATAAACGGAGATGGAGCTTCCTCTACCAATTTCTGATGTCTGCGTTGAATAGAGCAATCACGCTCAGATAAGTGTATTACTTTTCCATATTGGTCTGCAACGATTTGAATCTCAACATGACGTGGATCTTCAATGTATTTTTCTAGGTAAAGGCCATCGTTACCAAAGGAGGCAAAAGCTTCTTTTTTAGCCTCTGTCCATTTTTGTTGAAATGCATCAGGTGTATAAACCAACTTAATGCCTTTTCCTCCACCCCCTGCAGTTGCTTTAAGCAAAACAGGGAAGCCTATTTCATGGGCTAAGCGAATACCTTCTTCAACAGACTCTAGCAGCCCATCAGATCCTGGAACAGTAGGTACGCCGGCAGATCGCATGCTTTCTTTAGCAGTAGATTTGTCTCCCATCTTACTAATTACGGTCGAAGAAGGACCTATAAATTTGATGCCATACTCTTCACAAGAACTTGAAAATTTTTCATTTTCAGCTAAAAAACCATATCCTGGGTGAATCGCATTGCTATTGGTGACCTCAGCAGCTGCAATAATAGATGGAATAGATAAATAAGATAAACTACTAGAGGGTGGACCAATACAGACTGCCTCATCTGCAAAACGCACATGGAGGCTATCCCTATCAGCGGTAGAATATACGGCAACAGTCTTAATACCCATTTCTTTGCAAGTGCGAATGATACTTAGGGCAATCTCTCCACGATTTGCAATTAATATTTTTTGAAACATAAATCAATATGTATGTTAATATGTATGAAGCTCATTGAGCAGCCTAAGCAGGATCAACAAGGAAAAGAGGTTGATCATATTCCACAGGAGAAATATCATCGAGTAATACTTTAACAATTTTGCCATTGATCTCTGCTTCTATTTCATTATATAGTTTCATAGCTTCTATGATGCAGAGCTTTGTGCCCTTTGTAATACTATCTCCTACTTGTACAAAAGGGGGCGCATCAGGGTTGGGAGATCTATAAAATGTGCCCACCATTGGTGATTTAATGGTTATATAATTTGCTTCACCAATATGGTCTGCTCCCATTGTAGTTGGATGAGTATCAACAGAAACTATTGGTACATTAGGAACAGAAGGAAGAAGGCTAGTAGGCGTAGAAGAGGTTATGTATTGAGGAACTGGTATGCTTCTTTTAATATGAATTTTAATGGCCTCTGTTTCAATACTAACTTCTTCTAATCCTGATTGGGTAATAAACTCAATTAACTCTTGAATTTCTGTTGTTTTCATTTTACTTTTTTTGTTCAGTTACACGTTCTACATAGAGTCCTGTACGGGTATCTATTTTGACAAAATCATCACTGTTTATAAACAAAGGCACTCTAATTTCTACACCTGTTTCTAGGGTTGCTGGTTTGAGTGACTTAGTGGCTGTATCACCTTTAATACCTGGTTCTGTATAATTAATCTGTAATGTGACAGATACAGGTAGTTCACAACTTAGTACAATATTTTCATCCGTATAGTACAAAACTTCTACATGTTGACCTTCTTTTAAGAACTGTGGGGTATTGATCAATGATTGTTCAATAGCAATTTGTTCGAATGTTTCCGTATGCATAAAGTTATAGCCTGTACCATCTTTATAAAGAAATTGATATGGCCTACGTTCTACACGAACTACATTTATTTTGACTCCAGCATTAAATGTATGATCAATTTGTTTATCTTTTGTTAAGCTTTTCAACTTTGTTCTAACAAAGGCAGCGCCCTTACCTGGTTTTACATGTAGGAATTCTAAAACAGTATAAATGTCATTGTTTAATACTATACAGAGGCCGTTTTTAATATCGCTTGTATTTGCCATTATATCTTATTGTTTAATCTAACTTGTATCCCCTCCTGGAATACATTTTAATGGTTGCTATTTTGTTCAAAAACAAGCCTATTCAAAGCCATCATAGGCCCAAGTCATATAGGTAGCTCCCCAGGTAAACCCTCCGCCAAAAGCTGTTAAAATCAACTTGTCTCCTTGTTTTAATTTGTTTTCATATTCCCATAAACAAAGTGGAATAGTAGCTGCTGTGGTATTTCCAAATTTATCTATATTCAACATTACCTTTTCAATAGGTATACCTGCACGGTCAGCAACCACTTGTAATATACGTTTATTAGCTTGATGTGGCACTAAATAGGCAAGCTCTTCTGCTGTAAGATTGTTTTTAGCCATTATATCCAGTACTACCTGTGACATGGCGGTAACGGCTGTCTTAAATACGGCTTGACCTTCCTGATAAATGTAATGTTGTTTTGCATTCACTGTTGCATGCGAAGCAGGCAATCTGCTTCCCCCTGCCTTTTGATAGAGCAAATTTTGTCCTATTCCATCTGTTTTACAGATGGAGTCTAAAATGCCATAGTCGTCATGAGCATCACCGGCTGTCACAAGTACTGCGCCAGCACCATCTCCAAAAAGAATACAAGTAGCTCTATCTGAATAGTCCGTAATGGACGACATTTTATCTGCTCCCACAACAATTGCTTTTTTTGCTCTTCCTGAGGCGATAAACTGTGTTGCGGTATCTAGTGCATAAAGAAATCCAGAACAAGCAGCTTGTAAATCGTAACTAAAGGCATTAATGGCCCCCACAGCATGGCTTATAATATTGGCTGTTGCTGGCGTAATCATATCTGGCGTAATGGTAGCACATATAAGTAGATCAACAGTTTGTGGATCTGTTCCCGTCTTTTGCAACAAGCCCTGCACTGCATTTATACCCATAAACGAGGTACCTACTCCTTCTTCTTTTAAGATACGTCTTTCTTTAATTCCGGTTCTAGTAGTTACCCATTCATCACTGGTATCTACCATTCGTTCTAACTCATTATTGGTTAGCGCATAACTTGGTACATATCCATGTACTCCAGAGACAACAGCACGTTTAGTTTCTTTCATCTACTATCACTTTAGTAAAATGCTTGCATAACACTGCCCTCTATTCATATAACCACCAAAATCGTTATAGAAAGAGAACAGTGATGGTAGACAAAATTAGTTTAATGGCTCTTTAGATATTACTACCCTCCCTTTGTAATACATTTTATCTTCATGCCAAAATGCACGGTGTGGTGTATGTACTACACCAGTAACAGGACAGACAACAAGAGCTGGCATTGCAAGCTTAATATGTGTCCTTCTTTTATTTCTTCTAGATGCTGATGATCTTTTCTTTGGATGTGCCATGTTTTATAACAATTAAATTACTATTTTTTCAGCATGATAGGCTATGCTTCTCCTACGCCACAACATCTCTTCATGGGACATGTCGGGATAACAAATTTACAAATAATTTTCATGGTGACGAAATCGTTACATAATGTTACGAGCAAGTATCAGCATAAGATTCTTGCAACCATGTTTTTCATCATCACATATTGAACAGATACTCCATTTTCGAACGATATTATAATATTTTTGATAAAAATATACAAGATGACCCATTGGCATATCCTGGCCTAATAAAGTCAATAATATACCCTAATTTCTCATAAAATTTTTGAGCGCCTAAAAAAGTCATGGTAGAAACTGTTGCTATTTTACATTTATTTTCACGGCCAAGTTGATGCACGCGTTCCATAAGTTGACGTCCTAGTCCCAATTTACGGCAGTCAGGAGCCACCCATAGTTGGTCTGTATAAATTGCACCATACATAAAGAATCCATCTAACCCTGCTCTTATTTTATTGTTCTTATCTCTTAAGAAGAAACCAAAAGGGGCAACATATTTAAAACCAGTAGCTTCTTTATTGAGCTGATCATTCAAAAAATTAACATCTTCAGTGCTTGGATTAGGTGTATATTCGATATGCATACTGTTTTTGTTTTTATGTTAAAAATATTTAATACCAATAGCTGTTCGAACCATCTCTATAGTTTCCTTAGCAAGCTCTCTTGCTTTTTGCGTCCCTTCTAGCAGTAACTCTCTTACTTGATTATTATCAATTCGATCTCTGGCTACTCGAATAGGTTCTAATAAAAGTTGAAGACTATCATTTAATATATTTTTTATCACCATATCTCCTAATCCACCTCGTCTATAATCCTCTTTGAGGGACTTAACCTCTTCTTTATTGCAATGAAAAGCATCTAAATAGGCAAAAACAACATTCCCCTCCACACAGCCAGGATCACTAACCCTAATATGATTTGGATCTGTATACATTTGAAAAACTTTCTGTTTAATCTCTTGGGAAGAGTCTGATAGAAAGATGGCATTGGATAATGATTTGCTTGCTTTGGACTTCCCATCTATACCGACTAGTCTTGGTGTATTACTTAAAATAGCTTTGCATTCTTTAAGGACATCTTTATTGTAAATCCTATTAAACCGTCTAACAATTTCATTTGTTTGTTCGATCATAGGTACCTGATCGTTTCCTACTGGAACAAATTCTGCCTGAAATATAGTAATATCAGCAGCTTGACTAATAGGATAACAAAAAAAGCCAACAGGAATAGCATCGTTATAACCCTTTTGCTGAATCTCGCATTTTACAGTGGGATTACGCTCTAATCTACCTAATGTAACCAAGTTTAAATAATAGATGGTTAATTCTGCTATTTCGGGTATTTGAGACTGAATCAAAATAGTTGTTTGAGTGGGATCAATACCAACGCTTAAATAATCTTTAGCAACTTCAATGATATTCTGAGTTATTTTATGCGGATTGTCAAAATTATCTGTTAATGCCTGCACATCTGCAATCATGATATACTGGTCATATTCATGCTGCAGTCTAATTCTGTTTTGTAGGGAACCAATATAGTGACCTAAATGGAGTTTGCCCGTTGGTCTATCACCTGTTAAGATTTTCTTTTTCATACTGGCTCAACGTTTATATAATAAACAATACTGGCTGGGGGGTATATTACTTTTTAAAAAAAGTAAATAAAGCAACCAAAATATAGAGTAAAATTCCTAAAAAAACGCCTACAGATTTTAGTAAAACTACTAAGCATAACAGTAAGGTAATTAAAAAGTAGGAACCTTTATTTTTTTGGAATTCGATTGCACTAGATTTAAAAGCTATGAATTCAATAGGAGATACCAACAGATAAGACAAAAGCATAGCTAGTAACGGTAATGCAAATGGCCATGTTAAGGCATTATATAGCCAAGGGAAGCACTCTTGTCGTTCTAAAACCATAGGTAAAGCTGCTATAGCCATGGCATTTGCTGGTGTAGGGAGCCCTATAAAACGATCTATCTGTCTCTCATCAACATTAAATTTTGCCAATCTGAGTGCAGAAAATACGACAATCAACAAGGCAGCGTAGGGTCGATATGGACAGGTTTCATAGGTTTTAATGAGCGTATACATGATACTTGCTGGCACCATACCAAAAGTGATTAAATCTGCTAATGAATCTAATTGTTTTCCAATCGGTGATTGCGCATGAAGTATTCTAGCGAAGAATCCATCTAAGAGATCAAAAAAAGCCCCTATAAAAACGCAATAGGCAGCATATACTAGTTGCTCATTTAAAGCCAACACGGTGCCTATAACGCCACAAATAAGGTTAAATATAGAGAACAAATTAGGGATATATCTTTTCATAATGCTGTTTTAAGGTAACAAATAAATCCAAAATACCACTGCAAGGCAATGAATTTGAGTGATTGAAATCACTATGCTTTGCTTCTTACTAGCACAGTCTTAATTTCGGCATTTTTTTGTATCAATCAAAATCTATGGATCGGGATGGGACCCTATTAAGTGGTCCAAAATATAGAATTGCCGAGGATATCCCCAGGCCATTCTATATCTCAATCGAACGGAAACAATTTTATTTTTTTTACTGTTTCCAAATTACTTTAAGGGACTCAATGGTGTTACCTTGCTTGTCTGTAATAGAAATAGTATACTCTACTTCTGAGCTGTGAGGTTTTATATTATATACTCTCCCTGTTCTAAGAGAGCTTAAAACAGTTTCCCCATTCCCATTATTTATACAAGCCTTTAAGTTTTCATAAAGTGCATTACATGTAATGCTCATTTCATCATGATTCGTTGTTAATGTACTAGTTCCTTTTGTTGGATAGATATTTATCTTACAATCATGAAGATATTCTTGGTCCTGTTCTGGAGTACAAGAAGCTTGAATAGTAAATGATTTTTCGTTTCCAGATAAATAAAGTATGTTTTCGTACTCATGACCAATAAAAAACAAAAAAATTGGCTTAGGCTGTAGTACATTATTGCTATGGCCTGATGCTTGAGATTGTGATTGTGATACATTATTGCTCATATTAATGGGAAAATCATTTCTTGCATTTACTTTATTTCCTGCACTATTACAAGCAGATAAATTAAAAGCTGACACTAAAGCCAAGGTTTTGAGTGTATGTATAACCATACTTTTTTTATTGCTTTTCATAAATAATTTTAAGATAGTAATTCAAATATTAAACATATGACAATATAAAACAATAATGTTGAGATTTTCCTATTATACCTAATATAGACCTGTGTTCCTAGTTATTAGTTTTTGGAGTAAAAAACGTTAAAATGGAGGATGCATTATGCATTTAGTACTCAGAAAGGGCGTAGAAATAGTTTTCGGAAATGCAACTCTATTATTTATGCGATACTTGCCAACAGATGAGTCTCAAAGTTGGTTTCGAAATTCTGAATTTTTCAGTCCACCAACAAAACAATAATTTGTTTGATAAAAGCAAAGATTTTTTTCAAAGAACGTTTTCTCTAAAAAAGAGCATCTTTTTTAAATGTCGGATTATGAATAAATCAAAAATTTTTCGCAGAAAATAGGCTGAGTGTATTGTTTTTACAGAAAAAAATTGTAAAATTGTAACTGATAAGCATTTCAATTCCTCCTTAGCTCAGTTGGTTAGAGCATTTGACTGTTAATCAAAGGGTCGCTGGTTCGAGTCCAGCAGGGGGAGCTTTATCTACTTTCGTTTATTGAGTGTAACAGGTACCCGTTGATATGACCAAGTGCTGATTCCCAGGAAATAACAGACTTTTAGACTAAAAAATACTATTCACATCTAATTCTACGATCTCTCTTTCTTGGGCTGTAGTAGTATGCTTATTGTTTTTTTGCATTTGGTTGTCAGTATTTTTTGAATGAATAATTTGCCTAACTTTTTCGGATAAGGAGTTAGGATCTACCAATGGTCCTTTTTTGTAAATTATATTTGGATCATTATAGAGCTTTAGAATAAACTGCTCCCATATTGGTCTAGCTGTTGTGCTACCATTTCCTAAATGAAAATCTCTAAAATGAATGCAGCGATCTTCCCCACCTACCCAAACTCCAGTACAAAGATTTTGTGTGAGTCCTATAAACCAGCCATCTGAATGATTAGAAGTTGTTCCTGATTTTCCAGCTATATCATTATCTTGCTTCAATTCATTAGAAAGACTATGTAATGCGCCTTCATCGAGAGCGCCTTGAAGCATATAGGTCATAAGATCAGCTGTATCTTCATGAATAGCCTCATTACGCTGTGGTACAAAAGTTTGGATTATATTGCCATTTTTATCTTCAATATGGGTAACAAAAAAAGGTTCTGTCCAAACTCCTTTATTTAAAAAAGTACTGTAAGCACCCACCATTTCATAAATGGAAACATCACTACAGCCCAAACAAAGGGAAGGAACAGGGTCTAATGGACCTTTTATACCCATACGTTTAGCATAATCAATCACCAAATCAGGTGTAAGTTGTTTAAGTAAATAAGCAGTTATAGAATTAATAGAACGTGCCATAGCATACCTTAAAGTGCATTTTTGACCAGAGTAACGTTTCCATGCATTTTGTGCTGTCCAAGTATCTCCATTAGGTTGTGAAAAAGTAACGGGCTCATCTACAACTAAATCTGTTGGAAGATATCCATTATCTAATGCTACTGTATAAACCATAGGCTTAAAAGTAGAGCCAGCTTGACGTTTCCCTTGTTTAACATGATCATATTGAAAATGTTTATAATCAACTCCTCCTACCCAGGCTTTGATATGTCCAGTCTTAGGATCCATGGCCATGCATCCAGCTTGTAGTATTCTCCGATGGTATTTAAAGGCTTCTAAAGGGCTAATAACGGTTTTCATAGGTCCTTCCCATGAAAATAATTCCGTTTTTACAGGGGTGTTCATTTCTAGCTCTATAGCTTCCATATCTCCTTCATATTTTTTGAGTAGCTGTTTGTAAAAGACAGTTTTTTTTATTTCTTTTTCAATATAATCTTCTATCTCTTTCCCACTTTCATAAATCCAAGGATTGCTATCTTGCCAATGTTTATCAAATTGATGTTGCAACAGCTTCATACGTTCTTTTAAAGCAGTTTCTGCATATGCTTGAACCTTACTATCAATCGTTGTGTATACACGCAATCCATCTGCAAAGAGATCATATCCATTCTCTCTCGTCCACTTTAGTAGAAAGTCACGTACGATTGCTCTAAAGTATGGTGCCATTCCTTGCTCATAATTTTCTTCTTGGTATTGCATCTCTATAGGCATCTCATAAATAAGATCATAGTCTGATTTTTTTAAAAATCCATATTTGACCATTTGTGATAATACTACATTCCTAATATACTTAGCCTTTTCTGGATGTCTTACAGGACTGTATCGAGAAGGTGCACGGAGCAATCCTACTAATAATGCCGCTTCTTCTACACGTAGTTCAGCTGGAGTTTTATCAAAAAAGGTACGAGCTGCTACTTTTATGCCGTAGGTATTGCTACCAAAGGTGACCGTATTTAGGTACATGGCTATAATTTCGTGCTTAGTATAAGCCCGTTCTAGTTGAACGGCTAAAATCCATTCTTTTGTTTTCAAGATTAATTTATTGAGCAATGGAATATTTGACAATTTTCCTCTATAATTTTCTTCTCGCCTAGTATTAAAAAGATTCTTGGCTAATTGTTGTGTAAGGGTGCTTCCCCCTCCTTTTTTTCGTTGTAATAAAATAGAAAGAAAAAAAGCGCGTGAAAGCCCTTTTAGGTCTATACCTGCGTGATTTTCAAAACGATAATCTTCTGAGGCAATAAGGGCATTGATCATATTTGGAGAAATATCTTCATAAGATACTAAGCTGCGGTTATTGCGAAAATATTTTCCAAGTAATACAGCATCGGATGAGTAAAGTTCGGAAGCTAATTCGCTTTGAGGATTTTCCAATAACTCTGTGGATGGCATGCCACCATATAAATTATAAAAATCAACTTGAACAGAAAATAGGTAAATAGGAATACTTGTAACGCCTAGTGCAAAAAGTTTCCACAGATTTATTATTATTTTTTTTTCGTTCATATAACCTATTCATTGTTCATTTTTATAAATATACATTTAAACCTAGTTTTGTTAGCAGCCAATGCTAAGTAAAAAACAGGTTGATATGATGGTAAGTTTTTATCTGAAAAGAGATAAGTTTGTTGAAACTACTAGGCATGCTACAGTGAATGAATACGTAATTTTAAGGTAGCCAGTACTCTACTGGAATTTTACGTGGTCTAATAAAACGTAACCATAATATTTGACCTTCTTTAAGTAAGTCTATTTGCTTCATTCTGTTTTTTTCCAAAAGTGCAGATAATTGCATGCCATATCGTTGCGCAATACACCATAAATCTTCTCCAGGTGTTACAATATGGTAGTGTATGTCTGCCTTACTACTCTTTGCACTATAATAATATATATGATTGGGAATCGGCGTATGTATTTTGTCAATGTCATTTATAAGCAGAAATTTACATATTGGTAATTTGATCAATTGTGATAAATGATCAATGGTGTCACCCTTCATTGCTATAATTGCAAGCTTGCCATTGGCTTTTATTAGTCTAGAAGAACGGGAATCATTTAAGTGTTGAATCTGTGGAAAAGTTTTGTTATGCTTTAAAAATTTTTTGTAATCCATACTATGGGAACATGGTGCTTGCTCCTGTATTATAGGAATAGTATGTTTTTTATATTGTGTATGGTTAGGTTGTGTGGGAATCTTTAGTGTAGTAGATAAGTCTATATTAGGGTGATTGTGTATAAATGGCACTACTAAGGAACAGTGGGTGTTATATGGTATTACAGAAGTTCTAAGCCAACGGTTGTGTTCGAATAATAATTTTTCTTCTATCTTCAAATAAGAAGCTATATCTTGCAATTTTTTGCCATGGTGTCCATGTGTATACACAAATAATTTTAGCTTAGAGTGATTCTTTTTCCCAGCCATTTTTTGAAATGCTAGCTTAGTTGCTAAAATAGAGATGATATAATCATCGGTTTTATGATCTAATTGAACAGATTTAGCTCCATAATATTTTTTAGGAAATATTTTTGCTGCACCTGCCCTTCCTCTGTTATATGCAAGTAATGCGCCTAACCAGCTATTAAAATAGTTATCATTGTTTTTTAGAAAACGTGCTGCAGCTTTAGTAGATTGAATTAAATGCATTCTTTCGTCTACGGGATAATCTATACTTAGCTTTAAATCTAAAGCTGCTACTTTATGAATTTGCCAAAAACCCACATCATTAGTGTGACTGACAGCATCTCCTATCAACATGCTTTCATGTAACGCTTGGAATTTAAAGTCATCTGGAACATTTTCTTCTGCCAATGTTTTTTCTATGAGAGGGAAAAAAAGATTTGTCCTTTCTACTATTTTATTAAATCCACGTTTATATATCGTTAACTGAGCTATTTTTTTCTGAATGCGTTCACGTGCACGCCCTGTGAGAGATATCTTTATACCTGCAAACTTAACCACGTTGGGAACGATAATCTGATTAGACAATTCAGCTCCCCATAGATTAAATGGTAAAAGGAAAAACAAAAATAGCCAACGTATAAAATACATAGATAGAATTCGTTTTTTCTTGGTAAAAAATTTTTATTGTAAAATGGGTGTTTTTTAGTATAAAACGTTACTAAAAAGATATATAGTCAGATATTATAGACATGTTTTTGAAAAAACTTGTTCATCAATAATTTACCTAAATTTCTTACTAGAATCATGTTATTAACATCCAAATAATATAAATGAATAAAGTAACGTAAAGTTACTCTTTTTTTGAGTAAAAAATAATATGCCTGGTTTAGAAAAACCTAGCATCATATATTATCGAGTTATCCAGAGGGCCATGTGCTTAGAGAACTGTATGTAAAACGCTCGCTTCATATGACTCTTTATGTGATTTGTACCTAGTTTGCTGTAAACCGCTTGCCAGCGGGGCCTTACTTTTTTGAGGGCCAAAAAACTAAGCAAAAAATCCTTTTCGTCCCAAAAGAAAAATACTAAAAATCTGCACAAAAATTCGAAGCCAGATAAAACCGCTCCTTTTGGAGCGCTAAAGCACTTTACCTACCTTTGTGTAGATGTAACCAATAATATTAAAACGTTTTGGTATCTTTATAGAGTAACTAGCCCTGATCTGTCTTCATGAGAGATAGTGGTACGTTTGTTACAAGTATCATTAATGTAGTCTTCTCTATTACTGCCTACATAGCTCATAAGACATATCGAGCAATAATAACTAATTATTAATTGATTATCATGAATAAATTAATTTTAACAGTATTATGTTTTATGTCTTCAGTTTTTTTTGCTTGTAAACAGCAAGAATTAAGAATGGATCCTGAGTACTATTCAAGTGATGAAGAAGATCGTATATATAATAGTATGGTACCAGTACCACCAGCTGGAACAAAGCCACTTGTTTCTTTTGACTATGCTATTAAACACCTTTTAAGAAGTAAATCAGACTATGAGATATTAGAAAGCTTTATTTCTTCTATACTTACTCATTATGGTGGACCCGAAATAGAAATATTAGAACTTCTTGAGAGTGAAACTAATAAAGGAAGTAAAAAAGAAAAAGGGTCATTGGTAGATATGCTTGTAAAAGATAAAAAGGGTAATAAGTATATAGTAGAAATAGAACGGAATATTAAAAGATCTTTTTTTCATAAGGCACTTTATACAACATCACGTACTATAGTTGATTCACTTGCTGCAGGTATGGATTATTCTACTATTAAAAAAGTATATCATATCAATCTTTTGTACTTTACGCCAGATAAAAATATGTCATCACTATGTAGGGGGAAAACTATATATCATGACATAAATAATGAAGAAATTGATATTGTATTGGAATTAGATGAAAGAGACAGGAATGGCAATAAAATTGTAGTTCATGCAAGTAATGTAACACCAGATTATTTTATAATATCTATTCCAGAATTTGAAAAAAGCGAATCAACTAGTGTTTTAGAGGACTGGTTTTATATACTCAAAAATGATACAGTGCCTGAAATTGAACATTTGCCTCAATCATGTATAAAGAAAATTGAAAATAAATTAACTTATCTAAAACTTCCAGAGGAAAAGAAAAATGCTTATCAGCGTTATATACTAAGACAAACCGAAAAACAAATCGACATAAATAGAGCTAGAAGAGAAGGTAAAGAGGAAGGTATAAAGGAAGGTGAAGAGAAAGCAAAAAAAGAGTTTGATCAGAAAAATCAGGAAAGGAAAAGACGAAAAATTAGTAATAGAGTTGCAGATGGTTTAGGTCCTGATGATATAAAAAAAATATTTTGTGATGATAGTGATTACGATGAAGCTGAAATCGATAAGATGATAAAAGAAGCGAAAAACAGCCGTAGCAGAGCCACCAGAAGCCACGGATAAAAGCTCATTTCCATCGAGCCTCGAGGCCAAGAAAAACTAGCGTTTGGAGACAACCATAAGTGGGTTCTATAGGATTTATATTGGGCGAACATATGTAATGATTCGTAGAACATTTTGTATATTTAGACTTAAAGTAATCAATTTTTTATATGCGTATACTCAAGCAACTTACATTTGCCTTTTCTTTACACAGTTTTATTGCCAGTGCAGATACAACAGCGCCTAAACTTGCTGAATTGGCAGATATTTATTTAAAGTCATTTCATGAGGAAGTAAAAAAAAATGATAAACCTGAAGATCATAAAGAATCATTTAATAAAAATATTACTGATGTAACCCTTTCACCAAGAGAGGAGCGGGTAGTGGTGTTTAATGAGATTTTTGCAAAAAGCAATGTATACCAAGATCGGCATAAACATATAGGTACAGTACTGAACCAATATGCTTGGAATGATTTGCATCTTTTTTGCGGAACGACTACAACACCAGATTATCACTTTTTATCCCGCATTAATAAAACCATTACTACCCTCGGGGAGATATCGCTTGCCACTTTTGTAAGTGCACCTATTGCAAACCTAGATGAACTTATACAACGCCAGCAGATTGTGCATTATCTTTATAGAGAAAATCAAGTTGCTGCCGATTTAAAAAATCAACTCCAAAATTATAAAAAGGTCGAAAAAGGCATGTTGTCTTTTTGGACAGAAACAGATCCTTTATACAATAAGGAATATGATAAATACCTAACAGATTTATTTTATACTCAAAATCCTATTTCTAATAAATCTGCTACTTCGTTACAAACAAGAAAGTTTTGGCTACGAGACTTATGGAACATTTATTCTAATTATATCTGGTACCCTTTACTTGGAGCAGTTAGTGGAGAGTTGGTAGTAGCCTTCAGCCCAAAGGAACTAACACATAGCTTTTACTACAAAAAATTCTATCCTATGTTTTTTCCAGGATATGGGCTTTATCATATTAGTAACCTTAATCTTGACTTTGATGATAATCGTATCAGCAATCATAGTATCAGAAATAATAATAGTACAGGAGGGATGAAATCCGTTTTCTATTTTTATTCAGCAGGTTTGACCATTCACTCTTTGTGGCAGTACTATAAAGGCTACCGTAACTATAAAGAATATTCAGGCGTGCTAAACCATCTTGCACTGCGGATGGCAGATATACAAACCTTTTTGATAACTGCAAAACAGATCAATAGGCTAGTACAAGATCATCCTGAACTAGAGGAATTGTATGGTAAACAATTGGTTGCTATTAGGGCTCTATTGGCATCTTCGAAAGAAAAAACACCAATAGGAAACCTATTGTGCTACTTAGAAGAACTACCATTGCGCTCTTGGTCCTATTTTAAAGACAATGCGGGTAAACTGCTAGCAAGTTATAGACTTTTTGTAGCATATAAAGACATTTTCCACGATGCCATGTATGAATTAGGAGAATTAGATGCTTTTGTGGCTGTTGCCACTTTGATGCATGAAACCGATGCCATGGGTGCACCCCATACCTATTCTTTTACCAAGTTGCTTGCTCCTAAAGAACACTCCAAACCATGCTTCACTTTTACAGAGATGTGGAATCCTATGTTAGATCCTGTAGTAGCTATTGGTAATGATATAGCAATGGGTAGAGAAACAAGTGTGCGGAATGTGATTCTAACAGGTCCTAATGCAGGTGGTAAGTCTACGTTTTTAACAGGTGTTCTAGAAACGATTCTACTCAGTCAAACCTTTGGTATTGCACCAGCTAAGTCCTGTACCATGACACCATTCAATAAAATTAGTACCTATATAGATGTTACAGATGATATTGCAGCTGGAAAGTCCTTATTTGTAGCAGAAGTTGAGCGCTTTCAACGTCATTTAAGTTTATTGAAGGGCCTAAAGAAAGATGAATGCTGTTTTACCATTTTTGATGAACCCTTTAGTGGTACCAATCCAAAAGAAGGAGAGGCTACAGAATATTCTGTATTAAACTTTATTGCCCAATATAGTAATGCGCTCTCTATTGTAGCAACGCACTATCCAATAATTATGCTCTTGGAAAAGAATGAACCAACTAAAGGATTTAAGAATTACAAGGTCTTTATTCACCATAAGGGTCGTGGCCATAAAATTGAATATACCTATAAGGTGATTCCTGGAGAATCTAATCAGGCTATAGCTATAGATATCCTTGAAGAAGAGGGTTATCCTATGGAAATGTTAGCACAAACAAGAGACATTCTAAAACATCCAGAAAAATACCAGAAAGACTTCACCACCTATAAATAAATGTGTAGCAAGTCACTTGTATAGACTAAGAAGTAATTTAAATAAGTATCTATATGCCAAACCATGCATACATCTTTAGAAAAACCTTGTGATTCTGCTGCTATAGTATGTAGTCATTTTAAAGAACTTTCTAATACGCAAATAGCACATTTTAGTAGCCTGGGCAATATCTATCGCTTATGGAATACAAAAATAAATCTTATTTCTAGAAAAGATATTGACAATCTTTATATGAATCATATTTTGCATTCATTATCCATTTCAAAAATAATATCTTTTTGCCCAAATACCCATATCCTAGATTTTGGAACAGGGGGAGGATTTCCTGGTATTCCCTTAGCAATTATGTTTCCTGAAGTACATTTCCATTTGGTAGATTCCATAGGGAAGAAAATAAAAGCAGTTCATGAAATAGTAACAACACTTGGATTAAATAATATTACAGTCTCCTGTATAAGGGGAGAAGAGATACAAGGGAAATATGATTTCGTCGTAGGCAGGGGCGTTACTAACCTAGAACGTTTCTACGGTTGGGTAAAAGACAAGATAGCTCAAGAACAAAAAAACAGTCTCCATAATGGCATTTTGTATCTGAAAGGATATGCAAATGTAGCGCTGCCATTTTCAACACATGTATATCCATTACAAGATTTTTTTAAAGAAACTTTTTTTAAAGAAAAATGCTTGGTGCATGGATATGAAAAGACAATGGTTTCCGATTAAGAAATTTTGCTATAACCTATATGTTTAATACTGTACATTATTGATAATGAAAAAAACATGGAAGCATTTCGTTGATTATGATATCACCATATTTGAACAAACGAAGTCTTTCTTCATTTTATTAAAAGCAATGTATATTGGCATATGGAACAACATAAAGGAAAAATAGTTGAGATAGCCATCAGGAAAAGTGGTTACCAAATGAAAGCGCTAGCTGAAAAGCTAGGTATTGCGCGTAACACGCTTTACACAAAAATCAGGGAAGCAGAACTGGATGATGCTTTTATTATTAAGATCAGTAACATCATTCATTATGATTTCTCTACAGAATTTCCACATTTGAATAAATATGATACAGCTCCTAATCCTAATCCTGATATTACTACGTATAATGAGCTGGGTCCGTATAGAAAACCGGGACCAACGAATCCTGATTTTATTCAGTTACAAGAATTAAATAAAAAATATTTGATACTTCTTGAAGATTACAATAATCTCTTAAAAATTTTAATTCTGCTTGCTAATAACAATGATTTAGTCGGTATTAAAAAAGAAATTACAGAGTTTTTAGCAGAGGAAGAAGATGAATGAAAAAGCATCTTGCCTAAATGTATGTTCATTCAACACATCATTGTCAATCCCTTTTTAAGCCCCGTCTCTGTTGTAATAAAATATGAAGGAATATTCACCCTCTGTACATACTGATATAGGTGGTATGATTATGATAGATAAACCTTCGGGATGGACTTCTTTTGATGTAGTAAAAAAAGTTCGTGCTCTATTGAAGGTAAAAAAAATAGGCCATGCTGGCACGCTAGATCCTTTAGCGACAGGATTACTCCTGTTATGTACTGGTAAACAAACAAAAAAAATTTATAGCCTACAAGAGCTCCCAAAAGTTTATACAGGACAAATTGTACTTGGCAAAACTACGCCATCTATGGATTTAGAGACTGATTTTGATAGTGTATCCTGTTATGACCACCTCAATGAAGATATGATAAAGGCAGTAGCAGCTACTTTTGTTGGTACCATAGAACAAACACCTCCTATATATTCTGCCTTAAAGGTAGGAGGCAAAAGAGCTTACAAAATGGCAAGAGCTGCACAACCAATCGTTTTATCTCCTCGCTCTATTGTCATCCATTCTTTTTCTCTTACGACCATAGATATTCCATTGATTACTTTCGAATTAACTTGTAGCAAAGGTACATATGTCCGTAGTCTTGCACATGATTTAGGGAAAAAATTAGGAGTAGGAGCATACCTTCATGCTTTATGTCGAACCCAAATAGGTCCTTACCATTTAAATAATGCCTGTACTATAGAAAAATTGTTAGAAACGAAAAACGATGTGTGGGCTTTTGAAGAGATTGTGTAAGTATACATAATTCTCCTTATATCTTCAGAATACTGCAAAAAATCGTAATTCCCCAGGTACCTCACTTAAGCGGTAGCATATACTTGTTGAATAGCCTGAAATAAATTGATCCCTTGTTTACGTTTTGTTGATAAAAATCCACGAATAGTGCAAAACATCTCTGCACCTTTTTGCATACGAAAGCCCCCCGAGATTTTTTTGACTTTAATAATCATGCGAATATCTTGACAAAAAATCTAATTTGAATTTACCTAGTTTATCTGGTTAAGAACAATTATATAGGAGCGCATATTTAAGACATCCAAAGGATTTTCAAGCCTAAAACGCCACGGTAAAAGTGCGTCTTGACCAGCATAATCAACTCCTATACGTGGGCTTTGATTTATTTGCATTTGATTTATTTGGATATCACTTTCTGTAATCCATATACAAGAAGAATCAAGTGAAACAGCATTGTGAGAAAGATCTATACCCAGAGCCTGACATACACTACCAGGGCCATTCGTTAGTTTTAATCGATCATAAGAAAATAGTTTCTTCCTTCTTTTTAGCATAGTCTCAATTCCTAGAATTGGGAAAATTGCTCGAATGAGTACCGCATGTGGAAAATCGTTTGTGTAGGTAACAATATTGATAAGATGATGAAGACCATAACATAGATAGACATAGGTAATCCCCCCATCTTTATACATTACTGCTGTACGTTTGGTTCTACGATAATTATAAGCATGACAAGCTTTATCTTCTACGCCTTTGTAGGCCTCTGTCTCTATAATGATGCCACCAGTGATCTGTTGATGCATGTTAGTACATAACATTTTTCCTATTAGTTCACGTGCAATTTGTACTACATCTTCGCGCTGATAAAAAGATAAAGGAAGTGGTGGCTTGGGTATGTATTCCAAATATTGCGTTCGTTCCATTGGTACCTTTGAAAACTTTTTGCTTTAGCATGTATAGACAAAAATGCTTGCATAATAACAACATGTCATACAATTCTTTGTATTCCTATCTGATAAACAACATTCTATTAACCCGTCAATTTAGCAAAAAATTTGAAACCTCCAAATTTATGTTATATATTAAGCAACAAAGAGTATGTTCAGTATAATATCTCATGACAGATTCAGTATGGCAAGTGTAAATAAAGTTATTATTTTGGGTAATCTAGGAAAAGATCCAGAAATTCGCCATTTAGAAAATGGTCGTATGCGGGTTCAATTGATTATAGCAACCCATGATAATTATAAAAATAGAAATGGCGAAAAAGTAACGCATACAGATTGGCATGAGGTCGTATTCTGGACACCACATGCAGAAGTTGCTGCACAATATTTATGTAAGGGCAATCAGGTATATATAGAAGGAAAATTGACCCATAGATCATATATACACAAAGAAGGAGAACAACGATATGTGACGCAAATTGTTGGTCAACAGCTCGTCTTATTAGGTAATACAAGAAAAAATTTGGAGGAAGAGCCCCGCGTAGTTAATTATAATCATGCAGAAAAGGGAATGATCGGTAATGATATGGGAGAATTACCACTATAGTTTTTGTCTATCTGTTCGTAAGTAAAATCATAATAATAAAAGACGTTAATAATATATTAGATGTTTATGCAGTATCCTAGATTTGAATTTTTAGATAAACAGGCTCAACAAGAGGAAATGACCTGTTATGCACTGGGTGTTTTTGAAAGTAATGGAAAACCATACACCGATAACCTGGTAAATGAACACTACTATAGTAGTGTGATTATGCCTTTAATAAGGGAGTCACATTTTAGTGGAAAAAAGTTTAGTATGGTTTCTGCAAACTGTTTTCACCAAATAGGTAAGATTATACTGGTGGGACTTGGCAAGCAGGAAGATGTTGATCAAGAATGCATTCGACAAGCAGCAAGTGTCATATATAGGGAGTGCGTGAGACTGCATAGTAATTCTATGATCGTAAACTTTTCTAATCTCTTAGAAACCAGTGCTCATTTAAAAGCTTTTGCAGAAGGCATTTTTCTTTCTACTCATTATGATGAGCGTTTTAAATCACAAAAAGACACAAAGGTTACGCGTCTCAAGAGTGTTCATCTTTTAGGTGCTTTAGAAGACGACAAAACCATTCAAGTAGCCAAAGAGATTGTGATGGGCGTTAATCTCGCTAAAGAACTGGTTAATGCTCCAGCTAATTACGTAACACCTTCTTTTTTAGCAAAGAAAGCTATTGAAATCGCTGAAAATCATCAGCTAGAGTTGCATATTTTAGAAAAAGAAGACTGCAAAAGACTAGGCATGGGAGCATATCTTTCCGTTACCCAAGGATCCGATGCGTCACCTAAATTTATTCACCTTTGCTATAAACCAAAATCACTTGATGCCAATGCTACCTTTTCAAAAATTGCTTTGATAGGGAAAGGAGTTACATTCGACTCTGGTGGATTGAATTTAAAAATAGGTGCTTCTAAGATTGAATTAATGAAACATGATATGGCTGGAGCAGCTGTTATGTTGGGAGTAGCAGGGGTTATAGGGGCTATAAAACCTAATAAAGAGGTCCATTTTATTATTGCTGCTACAGAGAATATGATTAATGGGAGTGCTACCAAACCTGGAGATGTTGTTACTGCTTCAAATGGAAAAACTATTGAAATAGATAATACCGATGCAGAAGGAAGGCTCACATTGGCTGATGCACTCGTCTATGCAGAGAAATTAAATGTAGATGCCATTGTAGATCTGGCTACCCTAACAGGTGCTATGGTTGTTGCTCTGGGATCAAAAATTTCAGGTGTATTTGGTACGGATCAAAAATTGGTTGATGGGCTATTGAGTGCTTCGCCAAAAACAGGAGAAAAAATTTGGCAAATGCCATTAGAAGAGTCTTATTTCGAAGGGATGAGCTCTATTGTTGCAGATATGAAGAATACAGGAGATAAGGAACAAGGTGCAGGATCTATTTCTGCTGCCATGTTTTTAAAACAATTTGTTAAACAAACGCCTTGGGCACATATAGATATTGCCGGAACAGCATGGACCACAAGGCCTTGGTTCTATAATCAAGCAGGTGGAACAGGGTTTGGTGTACGATTGTTAGTAGATTGGATTCTTAATGGTTAGTTTTTTACTTATTTCTCGATTCTATTTTGTTTCGTAGTAGGTTTTGTCGCAAAAAAGGCCTTATGAAGGTTTATAGGTAAGCATTGCATAATTTTAAATATGGTTCAAAAATAATTTATATATTAAAATAAGCATGTTACCTATAAACTTAAATTTAATAAGCTTTAACATTTTCATACTAGTGATTTATCTAATAAACATATGTATTATTATTTTTTAGTGAGCAATGTAAATTGACTTGTGTGCACCCTAATCGGAATTATTCATTTATTATTCATTTATTATTCATTTATTATGTTAGCCACTATTGTTTGGGATAAATCTCCAGAAATATTTCAGCTAGGCTCTTTTACACTACGCTGGTATAATCTTTTATTTGTAGCTTCATTCATTTTGGGTTCCCCAATTTGGCATCATATGTTTACCAAAGCTGGAAAAGATGTCCGAGAGGCTGAGGTTGTAAAAATTTATCTCATATTTGGCGTATTGTTCGGAGCTCGGTTAGGGCATGTTATTTTTTATGAATGGAACTATTATAAAAATCATTTGTCAGAAATATTTTTGCCATGTGTTTTCTCGCCTGAGTTTAAGATAGTAGGTTTCTCTGGCTTAGCCAGTCACGGTGCTGCCATTGGCATTATACTTGCCATTTTTCTTTATGTAAAGCGTATGAAGGTATCTATTTTTCCTTTCCGCATACGTTTTGAAAGTCGCCGACCTCCTGGAGAGTTTCTTTGGCTTCTGGACCATTTAGTCATTCTTGTTGCTTTAGGTGGGGCATTTATCCGTATCGGCAACTTTATGAACTCAGAAATTATTGGTAAGCCAACCAATGCCAATTATGGAGTGATCTTTATAAGAAGCTTTAAAGATGAGTTTTCAAAAAACTATTCGTCCATGGTAGAAAATCTTGAAATTTGCAAGGCGCCTACCGATCGTACTCTAGCAACAAAGGGTGGTTTACAACCCATCCAATTGGTTATTTCCTTCAAAAAAACAATGGAAGATGAAATAGTTATAAAGCAATTTCTGGAAGTCTCTTTAAAGAACATGTTGGTGCGGTCATCTCATGGCGAAGAACCCATGGTTTATGAAACCTATGGTACACCACTTAGCTATACATTATCTAAAGTAGAAACATATGGAGAATATCAAGCTGTAGTAAACACTTTAGGCATTCCAAGGCATCCAGCTCAACTCTATGAATCATTTTCTTGTTTTTTAATCTTTGTTTTGTTGCTTGTATGGTGGTATAAAAAAGGTCAAACATTATGTCCTGGACGAATTTTAGGGGGTTTTATGTTGATGGTTTTCGCATTGCGTTTTTTTTATGAATTTTATAAAGAAAATCAGACTCCATTTGAAGATCACATGCTTTTAAATATGGGGCAATTACTTAGTTTACCCCTGATCATAGCAGGGCTATTTTTAGTATTACGTCCTAGACCTAAAGTAAAAAATGATCCTAACATAAGCTAAGAAATAGTGCAATAAATAGTTAATTTTTTGTTAAATTGCTGATAACGCACATAGATATTCGTATTTTGGCAAGCCAACACAAGTTTTTTTAGTTGGTTTGAAATAGTTGATCATAACAACAGATATATTACATGAAAGAAGCCCACAATGTTAATGAACGTATCATAGCGCCAGAAGTGCGTTTAGTTGGGGATAATGTAACCAGTGGTATTTATAGACTTAGTGATGCTTTAGGAATTGCAGAAACACAAGAATTAGACTTAGTAGAAATCTCTAGTGCAGGGGATATGCCTGTTTGTAGGGTAATTGATTATGCTAAATTTAAATATCTTCAAAAACGTAAGCATAAGGAAATAAAAAGCAATGCTCAGAAAGTTGTTATCAAACAAATTCGTTTTGGTCCAAATACCAGTGATCATGACTTTGACTTTAAATTAAAGCATGCTATTAACTTTCTAGAAACTGGTGCAAAGGTTAAAGTTTGTGTTCGGTTCATAGGTAGGCAAATTATGTTTAAGGAAAGAGGAGAGTTGATCTTGCTTAGATTTTCTAAGGAACTAGAATCTTATGGGAAACTAGAACAACTGCCTAAACTAGAAGGGAAAAAAGTGATGAGTTTAACGATAGCCCCATTGGGTGCGAAAAAGTAATTATTGTTTTTATACATTTAGAATAAAAAATTTTTGGTTTAATTTACAACTAATTACACTTTTTTTACTATCTTGCACTTTTACGGGTTATAATATTATGTTGAAGTATGTACCGCTTTCTTAGATTAAATCTAGTGATAAGAAGGATTCGCAAGTCTTGATGTATAAATTCTAAACCAATGAAAAAAAGGTAGGATAGCCGTAACCAACCTATAAAAATATAGATGTATGCCAAAAGTTAAAACACATTCTGGTTCAAAAAAAAGATTTCAGTTAACAGGTACAGGTAAAATAAAGCGTAAACATGCTTTTAAGAGTCACTGTCTGTCTAAAAGGATAAAAACAACAAAACAGAAAAGAAATCTTACACATTTTACGCTTGTAGATAAAACAAATGCACCAACTATTCGCAAGCTACTAGTCGTTTAGGTATTACAGTTCCTGTAATTGCTATTTGGACTGTGGTGTGTTTTCACCTAAAACGTAGTTAACTTAGTTAAAGTAGTTTATAGAACAATCATTAATAATTAAAAATAGGACAAAAAAATGCCAAGATCCGTTAATGCAGTAGCATCCAAGGCGCGAAAAAAACGCATACTAAAGTTAGCTAAGGGCTACTGGGGCAAAAGAAAAAATGTTTGGACAGTAGCTAAAAATGCTATTGAAAAAGGTTTATTATATGCCTATAGAGATCGTAAAGTAAAAAAAAGAGAAGTAAGGGCATTGTGGATACAGCGTATTAATGCAGCTGTTCGTATTTATGGCCTTTCTTATTCTCAATTTATTGGGAAGCTTGCGCTAGCTAATATAGATATAAATAGAAAAACACTTGCCGATCTAGCAATGAATCAACCAGATGCATTCGAAGCTATTATCAAACAAGTAGCCTAAGTATTTGCAAATTTATATTGCATATGCTAGTTGCATATCAGGAACATTAAAGAGCGATCCTAGCCATTGTGCTGTTCAAAACATCGTAGTAAGATGTACCAAGATTAGCTGATAGAGGCAGATATCTAGTAATCTTAAATAGCTGATTTTTAAATAATTGCTTCTGGAGTGTTGGGATAAAATATTATATAAAATAATTGTTTTTATAGATAATTTTGTGCGTGGTCTGGTGGACAACATTGGGCGATTTGTCCATATTCTAGAAGAGAAATTTTAAGACAGGTTATTTACCATGCTTATACATATCTGCTAGAGTCTCAAAAAATAGGTAATAGTATAGCCACGTGCTTCATTCAATTCATACCAATGAAAAATGAATAAGTTATTTATTCACTAACATCATACGGCATTCAATAAAAAAATTTGTCTAAAACAATCATAGGTCCTACTGATATTAAAAAGATAACATCGGATAAAATCTTCCATTTTATACCAGGAATTTGGAGAATATCAAGAAAAATAGAATCAAAAACACCATATCAAAATTATGAAATAGATGGTTATGGATCTTTTACGTTATCAACAGATCATACAAATATGCTTTTGTATAAAGAAAAAGTTGTTATTTATAATCCAGGGAAAAATATATTTAATAGAGGAAATCAGGAATATAAATATGTATATAATGTAACTACATCATCTATATATAAATATTTTAAAGATGGAAGATTGTTCTATGAACTAATGATTTTAGATAATACAGTAACAGGATCACATGTATGTATTCAGGATGAATATATATCGAATTATACTTTTGGTAATAATCAATTTACACTTATTTATGATGTAAATGGCCCTTTGAAGTCTTATAAAATTATAACAAATTACCTAAAACTTTCGTAAACTACCCAGGTATATCAAAAAATATATCATTATAAAAGACTGATTATATGACAAAATTGGCAATTAACTCCTTCAATCATGCTTGTAAATTGCTTTCCTTATGTGTTCAGGTTGATAAAAAAATAAAAAAAGGTACCTGGGGAGTTATAAAATAAATAACCCGATTATAATTGGACATGAACAACATGAAAAATCTGTCAAGATCTTCAGTATATTTGTAGTGCAATTAAATATATAGCATAATCCGTCTTTATGGAAGATAGTGATACACCCGCTACAGGTATTATTCTACATAGCTCATTAAGACATATCGAGCCGTAAAAAATAAATGTTTTAAAAAATGGTTAAAAAAAACACAAAAATTGATGCAATATTACTGTGTCTTATACTATCTTTACTTTCATGTAAAACAAATAAGTATGGTATGCATCAAGATCCAAAAGACTTAGCGAATAAAAGACCATTAGAAGAAGTAGAAATAGGTTCTGATAGTAAAAAGAAGAAATTAGGTTCTAACAATATCCCTATTGGTGTTGTTTCTATAGAAGAAATGCTATCTACACAGTATTATGTAGATAAGACGGATCATGCTTATACATTAATGTCTGGTGTTAATAAATACATCTTTCTCTCCCGTCCCCGTAGATTTGGCAAATCTTTGTTTGTTAGCACATTAGAAGAAATAGCTAAAGGAAATAAAGAGCTATTTCAAGATTGCTATATCTATAACTCTGGTTATGATTGGAAGAAATATCCTGTCATTAGGGTGGATTTTTCAAATATTGATAAAAACAACTCCAAAGTATTAAAAGAATCTATTCTAAATGAATTATATACTATTTCTAATTCATACGAAATAGCAATGGAAAAGCCTAATAAAAAGACTCTTCCTAACACTTATTTAAAAGATTTGATTAACAAACTAGTTTCAAAATATACAGAACTAAAAAAGACTGATTCAAGTTATGAACCTAAAGTCGTTGTTCTGGTAGACGAATATGATTCTCCATTTATTAATCAATCAGATCCAGTTATAAAAGAAGAAAACCGTTTAATTGTACGAGAATTTTTAACTGTTATTAAAAGTCTTACTGCTAATAATTTTATCAAATTAGAATTTGTCACTGGTGTTAGTGCTTACTGTTTTAGAGATACTTATTCAGGTCCTAATAATCTAAATGATATTACTTTAGATAAAAATTATGCAACTATAGCTGGTTATAAAGAAGAAGATTTATTACAGAAAGATTCTATTTATAGTAAAAAAGTAAATAAGTTAGCAAAAAAAAGAAATATAAGTAGCAATGTACTAGTTGGAGAAATGCGTTCTATGTATAATGGTTATAAGTTTCATCCTGAAGATGATACGATAGCTGTATATAATCCACTATCCACACTAATGTTCTTACAACGTGGTGAACTAAATAACTATTGGATTAATACAGGAACACCTACTTTTTTAGTTAAAAAAGCAGGCAAATCAAATACTAAAGATTTTAGCAAGCCTATTTCTGTTACTAAACATGAATTAACAGAACCTGATGAAGATAATTTAACGGTGAATGGTGCCATGTTTCAAGGAGGATATTTAACTATTGATAAGTATGAAAATCCATTGGATAATGGAAAACTTAGACAAATGGATGATCCAATATTATTAAAATTTCCTAATGGAGAAGTAGAAAAATCTTTTTATAATCTATTATTTAAAAAATTTGAGAAAGATTTAGAATCAGAAGGTAAAACGCGTAAACGTGCCATAGTTAAAAAACTGAAAGATATAGATCTAGAAGGTCTTGTTAAAGTTATTAGATCATGCATGTCAAGTATACCATTTAATTTATCTCATCCAAAGCATAATAAAAATGAGGCCTACTACCATACAGCTTTACACTGTTTATTAGAAGGAGCAGAACTCAATCCACTTAGTGAACATGCTACTAGTGGAGGGAGGATAGATATTGTTATTGACGCATTAAATGATGTTACCTATATATTTGAATTAAAACATGATCAAAATGTTAATATTGCTCTAGGTCAGATAGAAGGTAATAATTATAGAGAAAAATTTCTTTATAAAGAAAAAAATATAGTCCTTATAGGACTTAATTACGCTAGTAAAATGCGTAATGTTGAACAAAAATTTGATTTTGCCATCTACGATGAAGATGGCAATAAAACCACTAAAGATGCTATTCTTGGTAACCGTCAGCATGTACGTGGTAGGGAAGTTAACAGACAACGAGGATAACAAACGGTGGTGGTGCAAATATATTATGAAATAAACATTTGATATTGAGTGTATTTTATAAGTAGCTTAGCATCATATATTTAAACCACCATCAAATGAAAAATACTTCATTTCGTTGCTTTATAATATTATATATTTTAGACCACTACCTAAGAAACTATGCAATGGAATATAGCTGAATTACAAAAACGCTTTCATGCAAATCTTATAGGTTCTGCAACTATAGAAATAACACATCTATGTACATTAGAAGATGGAATGGCTGGTGGTCTTAGTTTTTTTTCTAATCCTCAATATGCTACTGCATTTTATAAAACCAATGCCTCTGCAGTTTTTGTCCATAAAGATTTTAGCCCAACAACCGTTGTATCTACAACTTTGCTTCGTGTAGATAATCCTTATAGCTGTTTTTGCGCCTTGGTAGATGAGGTATATCAGCAAAAAATGATTGTCAAATCCGGTATAGAATTTCCATCTTATATGGGAGAGCAGAGCACAATAGGCAATAATATGTATCGTGGCGCTTTTTCCTATATTGGAGATCATGCAATAATAGGAGAAAATGTAAAAATTTATCCACATGTTTATATCGGAGATCATGTCACTATTGGTGATGATACGGTACTGTATAGTGGTTCTAAAATATTTGCACATACGGTTATTGGGAATAGATGTGTCATTCATGCAGGTGCAGTAGTTGGTAGTGCTGGTTTTGGTTTTTTAACCAATACAGAGGACGTTTATAAGCGTATTCCTTCTATAGGTAACGTAGTGCTTGAAGATGATGTAGAAATTGGTGCGAATACTACTATAGATGCTGCTATGGTAGGTAAAACTATAATAGGGCAAGGCACTAAAATAGATAATTTGGTGCAACTGGCCCATAATGTACACATAGGCAAACATGGTGGTATTGCGGCACAGGTAGGCATAGCTGGATCAACTAAAATAGGTAATTATTGTAGGCTGGGTGGGCAAACGGGTATAGGGGGACATCTGAATTTAGGCGATTATGTTACAGCGCTTGGTAGAGCAGGTATTACCCGTTCTTTTAAAAATGGGCATATTGTCCTTTCAGGGACACCTGCTTTTGAGCATAAACAATTCTTGTCTTGTTATGCTAGGTTTAAGCAAATGTCACAACTACCTAAAAAGGATAATCACGATGATGAAGCCCATAAGTAGTCGGCTGTGCTGTGCTTTCCAGGAAATGGCGTGTCACACTATGTGTCTTTGTTAAGATCTGCTTTGCTGTAATTTGGGCGTTAGTTTGGATTTGTCTTATGGTTGTTCCCACTTCAGATCGTAAGGGGGGGGATAATTTTGATTGGTTTCATTGGAAGGTGGGGCAGATGGGGCAGATCTATGTTGTTGAATCTGTGCATCAACTTTCTGTTGAATAATTGTATTAAGTTGACTACTGTTTAGGAAATTATTAACATTCTCATCAACTTTTTGTTGAAAAAGTTTTCTGAATGCATCATTTTTTATCAATTTATTTATAAATTTATTATTTTTTTGATCTTCAGAAGTTTTATGAATATACTCTTTAATCAATTTTTGGAATGACTCATTTGTTAATAGTTCATTTATTAATTCATCTTTGTTTACTATACACTCGTTATTATTTTGATTTCTAACAGTTTGTTGAATACGCTCCTCAATAAGCTTTATTAATTCATCTTTGTTTACTATACGCTCGTTATTGTTTTGATTTCCAACAGTTTGCTGAATACACTCCTCAATAAGCTTTATTAATTCATCTTTGTTTACTATACACTCGTGATTATTTTGATTTCTAACAGTTTGTTGAATACACTCTTCAATAAGCTTTATTAATTCATCTTTGTTTACTATACACTCGTTATTATTTTGATTTCTAACAGTTTGTTGAATACGCTCCTCAATAAGCTTTATTAATTCATCTTTGTTTTTTTGATTTTCAATAATTTCTTGGATATTATTTTGAATAAATTTTTTGAACGACTCATTTATTAATAGTTCATTGATTAACTCATTTTTTTTTTTTTTATCCTCATTAGTTTGTTTATTTGTCTCTTGAATAAGCTTTTTTATAGCGTCCTTAATTTCATTATTTTCTTTTAATGCGTTTAGTATAGTGCTGTTATTATGTACAGATGAGGATGCAGTTGTAGATTTACATGTTTTAGCTATCATGGTTACATACAGTAAACCTATTATGGTCAGGGAAGATAGTTTATTCAAAAAAGAACAACACATAACATAATTATAATTTTTCATCTATTTAGCTTGTATGGTACGTTACAACACTCCATGTGTAATTATAGTATAATGGAAATATTTTATATTTTCAAGTAAAAATTACTATAAATGTTACGCATGATATACAAATTCATAGCTATTTTTATTTTTTATCCAGAAAAATATCTCTTTAGAAAAAAGTGTAGGTAAGCTTACTTTGGCTAAATTTTTTTATATTGCTTTATCAGTAAAAAAGAATCTATAAATAGCCTTAATAGCATCTTTCTAAACAATGAACAATAAATTTATATCCCTTTTAATTTTCATTTTTTTCAATAGCATATTCCCTGTGTTAGGAGGCATGAATAAACCAGAAGAGACGCTTTCTTTGCTTTTTATAGGTGATATTATGGGGCATAAAACACAACATGTTGCCGCATATGATGCGGGGTCAAAAACATATCAATATGACGATGTATTCCAACATATAAAGCCAGTTATTTCTGCTGCTGATTTTGCTATTGCCAATTTAGAAGTGACACTTGCTGGTGAGCCTTATACGGGATATCCTTGTTTTTCTGCACCAGATGCCTTGGCATCTGCCTGTAAAAATAGCGGTATTCATGTAATGGTAACGGCTAATAATCATAGTTATGATCGTGGAAAACAAGGAATTATACGTACGATCCAAACACTAGACAGATTACAGATCATGCATACCGGAACATTTTTATCTAAGGAACATAGAAAAAAGACCAATTTGCTGATTTTAGAAAAAAATAACATAAAAGTAGGCTTGCTCAATTATACCTATGGAGCAAATGGTCTTTGTGCTTCTTCCTTGGTAGGCATGATCAACGTAATTAATCGTGAACAAATACTGAAGGATATCACAGCAAGCAATTCCCAAGCTTTAGATCAGTTGGTTGTATTTTTGCATTGGGGGGAAGAATACAAAACACAGCCAAATGTTGAACAAGAGACATTAGCTAATTTTCTAATTGAAAATGGAGTAGATATTGTGATAGGCGCTCACCCACACGTCTTACAAAAAATGGTATTGAACACGACAGAAAAAAATAAGCCTTACTTCATTGCTTATTCTTTGGGTAATTTTGTTTCTAATCAAGGGGTGATCAGCACAAGTGCAAGTGGAGGGGCAATGGTAAGCATTCAGCTTACAAAGAAAGGTAAAAAAACTTTTATTGATAAGGCTGGCTATGTCTTAATATATGTCAATAAAGAAACGTTTAATGGGAAACCCAAATTTTCTATTTTGCCTTGTGCTAAATACATAAATCAGCCTTCTTTTTTTAAAGAAAAAAAGTCATTTTTACAAATGAACCATTTTGTGTCTGATGCAAGAATATTATTACAGAAAGAAAATGTGAATGTTCATGAAATGACGTTATATTAGTTTATATCTCCCTCTTTATTGGTAAAATCCACCATAGTGTGTTATATTGCAGTTTATCAGTATTGTAATTACGTTGTAAAGTATTTTTGTAACTAACGAAGGATAGGAAAATGAAGATTCCTTTTTTAGGTAAAAAAAGAAGACAGATAAGCGGCGTTACAGGGCCGGTAAACGCAGTTAAGGAGTGGATAAACTCTATATTGTTCGCTGCTATAGCAGCAACTTTAATTCGTTGGATGGTCATTAGCTTATATGTTATTCCTTCTGGATCCATGGAAAGTACGTTGCTAACAGGAGATTTTGTGTTGGTAAGCAAGCTACACTATGGTGCACGTACACCGGTTACTCCTTTGCAAGTACCACTAAGCCACCAAACTATTATAGGAACTAAAACGCCATCCTATCTTGACTGGATTCAACTACCACAATATCGTCTTCCCGGACTAGGGAAGGTGAAAAGAAATGATATTATTATTTTCAATACGCCCGTAGAATTAGATAAACCAGTTGATTTACGTGAATATTGGATAAAGCGTTGTATTGCACTTCCAGGTGATTTTATTTATATAAGCCATAAGCAGGTTTACGTAAATGATCAGTTGGCCAGAAAAGCTGATTTTGTTCAGTATCTTTATTTTATAAAAACAAAACGCCATTTAAGCAGTGCTTTTTTCGAAAAAAATGGTTTTAGAAACCCTGTAAATTACACCTCTCCAGGTTGTGAGGGATATGCTGTTTATGCTACGCCAGAAAAAGTCAACCAGCTTACGACTGTATTGCCTTCTTATATACAGTCCGTAGAACCGGTAGAAGATGAAGTAGGTATACGCCATACTAGAATTTATCCTTGGAACGCTGCTTTCTCTTGGACAAAAGACAATTTTGGTCCTGTTAAAGTTCCTGAAAGAGGAATGACTATTCAGATAAATGAAACGAATATTACATTATATGGTTTTCTTATAGAAAGATATGAAGGTAAAAGAGACGTTAAGCTCACTCGAAATGAATGTTGGATAAATGACCAGCAAATTTATGAATATACTTTCAATAAAAATTATTACTTTGCTATGGGCGACAATCGTGATCAATCTTGTGACTCTAGACTTATTGGGTTTATACCCGAAGATCATATTGTTGGAAAAGCCGTTTTGGTATTGCTATCTTCTGATAGGCGTAAAAGTTTTTTTAGTGGCATCCGTTGGAATAGACTATTCCATAGCATAGATTAATGATATTAGAAAAATAAGCTGGCTTGTCGCTTTAGTTTTTAAACTAAAGAGGAAAGTCCGGGCAATATAGAGCACCCTACTTCCTAACGGGAAGGCATTCGGCATTAAAATTGCCGTATGACAGCAAGTGCCACAGAAAATAAACCGCTTTTTGATAAAAAAGTAAGGGTGAAAAGGCGAGGTAAGAGCTCACCGCTCTGTTGGTGACAATGGAGGCATGGTAAACCTTAGGGATTGCAAGGTCAAATAGGCATGCTGACACGTAATAGTGTGACGGGCTGCTCGTCCGTTTTTCTTCTTTAATTAGTAAGGAACAGTATGTGGGTAAACTGCTAGAAGTCATGAGTGATTGTGACTCCAGATAAATGACAAGCGATGCACATGTTGCATTACAGAACCCGGCTTATAGGCTTATTTTTCTAGTAAAATTTATTTTACCTCTTTCCATTTCTTATTGGTTATTCATTTTAGACTTAATGAAACTTCTTTCGAAACTAATTTTTAGCCCTATATTTGTTGATAGGAATAGAAAAAATGGAGTTACATAATGTGTTTCGAAAAAAGTCTATATTATACATAAGAAACTATAAGTTTGTGCTATGTAAAAACCTTTTGGGGTTGATGATAAACTTTGTTTATATGCTAAAATATAGTATATTAGGCCTCATAACAATGTTTTAAACATTTCTTAGTTGCATTTGTGCTGTGTATTTGTTATAATTAAGGGGGCAGAAAGGGGGAAAAGCATCCTTGCGGATTACGGAGGATAGTTCCCATTTAATATGGATGGGCTTTCCCATTTTGTTTAAATATTATTAAAAATAACTAATCTAATGAGTAAAAGGATCATGGTGTACCTTATGGTTATGGGCCTTCTTGTAGTAATTCTTTATAACCGTCAGTATAAGCGCAAACAGTTTGTTGAATCTTTCTCTATACTGCAAAATGTAACTATGCGTCCAATTGATGGTATGGATCCATTAAGAATAAAAGATGTGGACTCTGCTCACGCAGTATCTAAAATATATGAAGGATTGTATGAGTGGTCTTATTTAGAAAGACCTTTTAAGTTGGTTCCAAATCTTGCTGAAGGCATGCCTATTATCTCTACAGATGGACTGATATATACTTTTAAAGTAAAAAAAGGAATCTTGTTCCAAGATGATGCCTGTTTTCCAAATGGAAAAGGAAGAGAACTTAAAGCAGCTGATGTTGTTTTTTCTTTAAAACGTGTGATGGATCCTAAGAATGCTGCTCCTTATGTCGATTTTTTTAATGGAAAGATACAAGGGCTAGATGTATGGAGGGATACTTCTTTAGATTATGAGCAAGCTGTGGAAGGTTTAAAGGCCTTGGATGATTATACACTACAAGTCACGCTTACACAGCCTTGGTCTATATTTTTAGATTTATTAGCTCATAATACTTGTTATATTGTTCCAAAAGAAGCAGTAATATATTATGGTTCTGAGTTTTTAAATCATCCAGTTGGCACTGGTCCATTTATGTTACAAAATGGATTTAATCCACAAGAAAAGAAACTTGAATTCATTAGGAATCCTAATTTTAGAGAGAAGCTGTTTCCATCTGAAGCTGCTCCTCAGTATCAACATATGTTAGCTTATGCTGGTCGGAAACTGCCTTTAGTAGATAAAGTGATAACATATGTTTTTGAAGAAGAACAGCCACGTTTCTTGAAGATCCAGAACGCTGAAATTGACATAGATAGAGTTGATACCTCTGCTTTTGTGCTAAGTATGGTAAAAGATGGTAAGCTCTTACCTGAGTTTGAAAGTAAAGGTTTGGTTTTTTACCAGGAAGCTGGTTCTTCAACAGAGTTCTTTACGTTTAACCATAATCATGATCTTTTTAAGAATCTTTACTTAAGACAGGCTATGTCTTTAGCTTTTGATAGAGATACATATAATCAGCTGTTCTATAATGGTGTTGCTGAAGTAGCCCACTCTTTAGTGCCTCTAGCATTATTGGATCCTTCCGAGCCAGTTAAAAATCCATATGCTTATGATGTTAAACGTGCTAGAGACTATTTGACACAAGCTGGCTATCCAGATGGCAAGGGACTACCTGTGATTACGCTTGATGTGCGTTCAGAAACCGCTGAAAAAAACAAGGCTGATTTTTTTGCAAAATGTATGGCTCAAATTGGCATTCAGATTCAAGTAATTACCAATACATGGCCTGAATTGTGTAACAAGATATTTACAAAACATGCTACCATGATGCATGCATTAACATGGCATGTTGATTATCCTGAAGCCTCTTCTTGTTTAGAGTTAGTAAGTAACAAAAATTTAGGTGGGTTACAGTATGAAAATACTGAATTTAATAAACTTTATAGTAAAGCTAAAATCATAAATGAAAGGGAAACACGCTGTTTGGTATATACCAATTTAAGTCAGGCCACAGCTGAAGAGGTTCCTATGATTTGTGCAGTACATAGACCCATTCAGTTTCTACATCATAAGTGGATTAAGAACTTTGTGTATAGTGGATATAATTATGGATTGGATCAATATATCGCAGTGGATATGAAAGAAAAAAATCAGTTTTCTTCCAGGTAATCACACAAAGTTATATAGGTTTTTAATACTCCCTCTGAACATGACATGCTACGTTCTTTAATATAGTTCGCATGTAACTGACTTAAAATGAAGATTGTAAGTTCAGGGTTCAGAGGGGCTCTAACGCAATCTTCATTATTATTTATCATGAATCTTTTTATATATCTCTTTAGAAGGTTTTTATATGCTTTCTTAGTTATTGTAGGAGCTACCTTTATGATATTTTTAATATTTAACATAGTGGTTGGAGATCCTACGGTTGTTCTACTTGGCAAGTATGCTACTCCACAAGCTATGGCTGCATTGAGTGAAGAGTTAGGCCTAAATAGACCATGGTATATACAGTACTGGGATGTACTCAAATCTGCATTTACTTTTGATTTTGGCTATTCTTGGAACAGTAAACAGAATATATTAAAGATATTCCAAGAAGGAGGATTAATTTCTCTTACTGTCACATTTCCTGCTTTTATAATAGGAAATGCTTTAGTTATATCCGTTGCACTTTGGATGACCAAATATAGAGCCACACTGTGGGACAGACTCTTGGTTACATTTTGTATTGTGATGACTAGTATTTCTGCATTGGTTTATATTTTAATAGGTCAAGGAGTATTTGCATATCAGCTTGGACTCTTTCCAATAACAGGTTATGATAATGGTTTTATTAATTGTATTCCTTACATTGTTTTGCCTACTATTATTAAGGTATTATTGCACTTTTGCTATCAATACCGTTTTTATAGAACGATTATGCTTGATGAAATTTATCAAGATTATGTGCGTACGGCACGTGCAAAGGGGCTTCAAGAACAAGTTGTTTTATTCAAGCATATACTCAAAAATGTAATGATCCCTATTATTACTTCCCTTGTAAAAGATATGCCATCGTTAATATTTGGTTCTGTACTTATAGAAAATTTTTTCGGTATACCAGGGTTAGGTAATGTAGTTATAAATGCGATAAACTGTTGTGATTTTCCAACGATTAAGGCGGCAACCATCGTTTCAGCAGTACTTAGTGTTTTATTTAACATCCTTGGCGATATGTTGTATACATTAGTAGATCCCCGTATAAAATTGTAAACAATTGTATATATATGAGTGATACAATCAATCAATCTTTTTTGAAAAAAGTATTTGCAATATTAGTACGTAAAAAAACTACTCTTTTTTGCCTATTGATTCTATCAGGATATGTTTTAGTAGCCATATTTACGAAAATGGGCTGGTTGGCACATAACTGGAATGAAGAAGTAGGTGCTTCTCATGAAATCCCTAACTTGTGTAATGTATTTGGAACAGATATTTTAGGTAGAAGTGTTTTTTCCAAAGTGATACATGGATGCGAAGTGGCCATGAGTGTTGGATTTGTAGTAGCAGTTTTTTCGATTACCATTGGGGTTGTATTTGGTGTTTTAGCTGGTTACTTTGGTGGGATAGTAGACGAAATTGTGGTTTGGTTATATACAGTTATTGCTGCTGTTCCTACTATGATTTTACTGATGGTTGTTGCTTTTATGATGGGGAAAGGCATGGGCAGCATTTATGCAGCATTAATCGTAGCAGAATGGACAGAAACCTGTCGTTTAGTTCGCGGTGAAGTTATGCGTCATAAATCTAGGGAATACATTCAGGCAGCTTCAGCTATTGGAGCTAGTAACTTCCGCAAGCTTTTTATCCATATATTACCAAACATTATGCCATTGATTATTTATCAATTCTCTTTAGTCTTTCAGGCTGCTATAAAGTATGAGGTAATTTTATCTTACTTAGGACTTGGTGTTCAAAATAAGCCAAGTTGGGGTATTATGATTAGTGATGCTAAAACAGAGCTGTTACGGGGTATCTGGTGGGAGCTTTTTTTTGCTACCATGGCTATGTTTTTGTTGGTACTTGTTTTCAATATTATAGCTGATGCGCTCAGAGATGCATTAGATCCAAAGTTAAAAGGCCGGTAAAGTATGAAAGAAAAAATTCTTGAAGTAAGAAATTTAGTTACCCAATTTACTATGGGTAGTCGTATGGTTGCTGCAGTTAATAATGTTTCTTTCGATCTTTTTCGAGGTCATTCTCTAGGTATTGTTGGAGAGTCAGGATCTGGAAAATCTGCTATGGCACTTTCGCTTATGCGGCTTATAACCCCTCCTATTGGTACTACTACAGGGCAGGGTATTCTACTGGAAGGGAAAGATATTTTGCAGTTATCTCCCAAAGAGATGGAAAGTGTACGTGGCAATCGCATTTCTATGATTTTTCAAGAGCCAATGACCTCTTTGAATCCTGTTTATACGATTGGTGAGCAAATTATGGAAACCATTCAATTACATGAAAAAGCCTCCCTAAAAGAGGCAAAAATGCGTTGTTTAGAGTTATTAACCTTAGTAGGTATACCAGCTCCACATCAGCGTATCTCAGAATATCCACATCAGCTTTCAGGAGGAATGCGTCAACGTGTAATGATTGCTATTGCATTGGCTTGTAGTCCCTCCGTATTGATTGCAGATGAGCCTACTACTGCTTTAGATGTAACTACGCAAGCACAAATCATTGATTTGATTCAAAAATTACAGAAAGAGACACAAATGGGTATTATACTTATTACCCATGATCTAGGCGTAGTTGCTGAGGTTTGTGATGAAGTAGCTGTTATGTATTGTGGCAGAATTATAGAAAAAAGTTCCATAAAAGAAATTTTTGATGGGCCACGTCATCCTTATACACGAGCCCTCTTAGATGCCATACCACCTTTAATGGGCGGGAATCGTAATCATACTAATAGGTTGCGTACTATTGAAGGTATTGTTCCTGCTTTATTTGATTTGCCAATGGGTTGTAATTTTCAAGATCGTTGCAGTAGGGTAGCGGATAGATGTAAAAGTAGTAAACCACTACTGGAAGAAGTAGCACCAAACCATTTTGTAGAGTGTTTTTATCCACTTAAGTAAAACGCATCTAAATAGGTATTTTTATGCAAGTAAATCAAGAAGTTTTATTAGAAGTCAAACATCTTTCTAAAGTTTTTCCTATTAAGCACAGTTTTTTTGGACATACTGTTGGACAGGTTCATGCTGTTAATGATGTAAGCTTTACCCTTCGCAAGGGGGATACACTTGGTTTAGTAGGAGAGTCCGGTTGTGGTAAAACCACACTTGGCAGAACGATTTTGCGTTTGATTGAGCCTACACATGGTCACATCATTTTTGATGGTCAAGATATTACGCATGCAAGTGCCAGTGTTATGCGCAGTATACGGAGAAAAATGCAGATTATTTTTCAAGATCCTTATGCTGCATTAAATCCTAGGATGTCTATTAAAACAATTTTGGAGGAACCTATAAAAATCCATAATTTGGCGCAAAATAAAGAGACATTGACTCAACGGATTTATCAACTTTTAGATTATGTGCAGTTGTCTAAAAATGTGTTATCTAAGTACCCCCATGAATTTTCTGGAGGTCAACGTCAACGTATTTGTATTGCTAAGGCGCTAGCAGTAGAGCCGATTTTTATAGTTTGTGATGAAGCTATTGCAGCGCTGGATGTTTCTGTACAAGCTCAAGTTATTAATCTATTAATGGACTTACAGAAGGATCTAGGTTTAACCTATCTTTTTATTTCTCATGACCTTAAAGTAGTAGAGTTTATTGCAGATCATGTTGTAGTTATGTATTTAGGTAAGATTGTAGAAACTGCTCCAGCAGATGAAATCTATAGCAATCCTAAACATCCTTATACAAACGCTCTTTTTTCTGCTATACTTACAACAGATCTGTCTAATAGAAAAGAACGCATTATTTTACAGGGAGATGTTCCCAGTCCAATGGATTTACCTACAGGTTGTCATTTTCATCCAAGATGTTGGAAAGCTACAGTACAGTGCGCTAAAATGTATCCTTCGGTGACTAAAGTCATAGGAACATCTTCTCATGAGTTTGCCTGTTACCATCCGGAAACTACTTAACCTATTAAATATACTTTTTTTAGCATAAACTTTTAAAATCATGTATCAACTTTCAGAGATAAAAAATCTTTCTGTTTCAAATGAGCAAGAGGTGGTTAGACTTAGGGGACGTGTTTTCTCTAAAAAAGACTGTGGTAGGGTGTTGTTTTTGATTTTGCGAGATGGCATAGATACTTTGCAAGCTGTCGCACTAAAACAAAGAGAAAGTGTGAGCACTCCTTTATCTTTAGATGACTATAACGTGTTACGTAAAATAGAGAATGAATCTTTTATTGAAATAGTTGGCAAAGTCTATTGTGCAGAAAAACCTGTACTAGCCTGTTCACAAAAATCTATTGAATTGGAGATTAACAGTTATACTATTCTTAGTAGGTCTGTGTTAGATTTACCTATTACGCTCAAAGAAGCTTCTATAACAGAAGAGAAAAAAAATGACAACCCACAGTTACCCTCCATTCAGTTTTTTAAACGGTTAGATAATCGTGTGTTGGATTTGCGCACACAGCTTACCCAGTCTATCATGCGTATGAATGATGGATTTCTTTTTTATATTCAAAAATATTTTCGGGAAAACAAATTTATAGAAATCAAAACCCCAAAGCTAATAGGTGGTGCCTCAGAAGGTGGTGCGGATGTATTTAAGGTCGATTATTTTGGTAAACCTGCCTGTTTGGCACAAAGTCCTCAGTTGTATAAACAAATGGCTATTATTGGTGACATGAAGCGGGTATTCGAAATAGGCCCAGTCTTTCGTGCAGAAAACTCCAATACGAATAGACATCTTACAGAGTTTGTGGGTGTGGATCTTGAGATGGTCATTGATCAAACCTATATGGAAGTAGTTCATGTACTTTATGCTATGTTTGTATATGTATTTGAAAGGTTGAGTGAAACATACAAGAAGGAGCTAGAAATTATACAAACTTTTTTTGATCTTCCCCAGCTTACCCTTGCATCGGAATTAGTCACCATTGAATTTTCGGATGCTGTCGCATTATTAAGAGCACATGGCAAAGAGATTGGCGATTTTGATGATTTTTCTTCAGAGGATGAGAAAAGCTTAGGTGCTATTGTAAAAGAAAAGTATAAAACAGATTTATATGTAGTTACCAGATACCCATCCAATGTGCGTCCATTTTATACCATGCCTGATTCACAAGATCATAGATATTCTAACTCCTATGATTTTATGTTGCGGGGAGAGGAGATTCTTTCCGGAGCACAACGTGTACATGATTATGTTATGTTAACTGAGCGCGTAGCTGCATTGGGCATAGATCCCAATACCATACGTCACTATCTTGATGCATTCAAGTATGGTGCACCTCCTCATGCCGGTGCTGGTATTGGTTTAGAGCGTATTTTACGGTATTTCTTAGGGCTTTCAGATATCCGTTATTGTAGCCTATTCCCTCGTGATCCTAAACGATTGTATCCTTAGGTTTGCTTTAAAGTCAGCATGATATCCATTTCTAAAAAAAGTTGCAGATTATTGCTTAATGCTAGGATATGTTCATATCTGGTCTGAATTGCTAAAATAAGGAGTATTGCCACAGCAGTCCTTTGAAAATGGACTATAACCATGTTGAATTAATATTTCAACAATTTCTTTATGCCCTTTTTCGGCTGCAAGATGCAGTGGAGTGTTTCCTATCATATCTGTTTTCGTAATATCAGGGTTGCATTTTAATAATCTTTTAAGAGCTGCAACATACCCCATTTTAGCTGCAATATGCACAGGAGTGGTACCATTATTATTGAATGTATCCACATCAGCACCATTGTTAATTAGTATCTCCATCGCTAGTAAATCATTATTTTGAGTTGCTATATGAAGAGGGGTTTCTCCATCTTTATTTTTTGCATGCACATTAGCACCGAGTTTAAGTAGATGATACATGATTATTGCATTACCTTTTTCAGTTGCTGTATGAAGAGGAGCGTTTTCATATTCTTTTTCTGCATTTACATTAGCCTTTCCCTCAAATATTAGCCAATCTACGATTGGCCAATTACAATTTTGAATTGCTATATGAAGAGAAGTTGCTCCATCTTTATTTTTTGCATTCACATTAGCACCAAGTCTAAGTAGCCAACTTATGACTAGTATATTCCCTTTTTCGGTTGCTATATGAAGAGGAGTGTTTCCATATTCGTTTTTTGCATGCACATTAGCTTTTACGTTAAATAGTAACCACTTGATGACTGGCCAATTACGATTTTCAATTGCTATATGAAGCGCAGTGGATCTATTATTTATATTTACAGGAATATCCTTTTTTTTTGTTATTTTTCCTGTTTCTAGTGTAGGGAACACTTTACCTTCATTCGGTTGTTTTATTTGAGAACGGATATTCGATGTAGCCATTTCTGTTTGTTGAACACAACCAGTAGTTAGCACTAATAGGCTTAGTATAAAAGCATATAAAATATGCCTGTTTAATTTAAAATTAAATGATAATTGCACAATAAACTAGAGTTAAAAAATAGGTAGTGATTAAAATATATTATATACCTAAATCAGCCTGAAATATGTATAAAGTCCAATGTAAAATATAAAACTGATTATTAGTTAAATCTATTAATTTGTCTGCCTTTCTACATTTTATTGACGTTGGAAATAAATCAATTTATATAAAATTAACATTCAGTTTTTCAAATTTAACCAATAAATCACTTGATCGATTAGATAATCGTAAATCTATACAACAGTCGCATGAATAGCACATACAAAATTCTTTGTTATCTTAAAGTAAGATTAGAGATTTTTAATTTTGGTATTTTAATTAAACTTGATTTTTTAATTACACAAATTTAATAATTTTTTTGTAAAAACCACCTAAAATGTCATCTAAATCATAATTGTTACATTTGGTATTGATATAAAAATACTAGAAATGAATTGAAAAACTTAATATCACATATCATTTAACCATCATTGATTGCTGTTTTTATCCACTTATATGACCAATGTTACTAAAAAGTACAGTATTGTTTAGTATTGCATATTCAATATGAACCATTTTTGAATGTATTTATACCGTTATAAATTCATTTTTGTTAAATTTTTACTTTTTTATAAACATATATAATATTTTTTTGTATTATTATAAATAAAATTTGTAACTTTACTTATAAAGAAAGGCCCATAAGGGAGGTTAAGAGCCTATATTAATGATACGAATAAAAAGAGCTTGTGGTTTTTATTAATTGCCTTAATGATCATGCTAATCCAATCTAAATAAGATTCGCATCGTTCCTTAAATTAATTATTTTCCACATCTTTTTGTTGTTTGAATAGAAGCTTAGTAAAACTTTTGGTAGGTGTAGTTGTGTTTGATACACTTTTATAGCATTCGTGTATTAACTTTAATTTAAAGGGAGTAAGGCTTGAATCTAGTGAAATCATAGAATCAGGCATTGAGCATAGTGGTATGACTACTACTGAAAGCTTCAGTATTTCCTTTTGAAAGCAAGTTATTACACAAAAATTTTTAAATCTGACTTATATGACAGAATTATGTGTAACAACGGATTAAAATATATTGCACTGATTAACAATATTAAAACATAATACATTAGGATAGAGTTAAGGAAGCCTCTTTTCTTGTATAAGTTACGGATTCTTGTAATCCTTTTTAATCAATCATAAATGATTATTTAGAAATGTAATTTATATCAGGACTTTCGCAAAGTATTGAATAATTGATATTTTTGTAGTTATAGTTACTAACTTCAAATTATTGTACTCAACGATGAAAGTTACTACGCAACT
>NZ_QWJI01000002.1:98785-105103 GCF_004354815.1 Cardinium endosymbiont of Culicoides punctatus | reverse complement strand
GCAATCATGATAGTCATTGATAGCATAAATAAAGGTAACGCTTGGGCTAAGTAAAATCATATATTTGTACCACCACCAAATATCAAACAAAAAGGAGATTTTGGTAACAACTACATTCTTTAGAGGATTATGCATATTCCCATTATAAATCGATCCAATCATCCATTGCCTACTTATGCTACAACAGGCTCTAGTGGCATGGATCTACGTGCATATATTGATGCACCTATTACATTATCCCCTTTACAAAAAGCACTTATTGACACTGGAATTACTATTGCTTTGCCAAAGGGTTATGAAGCTCAAGTAAGACCACGCAGTGGCTTAGCATTAAAACATGGCATCACCGTTCTAAATAGCCCTGGAACGATAGACTCTGATTATAGGGGAGAAATAAAAATATTATTAGTAAATCTATCTCAAGAATCTTTTACAGTACAGAATGGTGATAGAATTGCCCAACTAATCATAGCAAAATACGAACAAATTTGCTGGAAAGTTGTCTCTGTTCTAGATGAAACTGCTAGAGGCATAGGAGGACATGGTAGTACAGGAATGGCATAAAATTACCAAACAAAACCACCTTTGAAATGCTTCTATGCTATAAAAATTATGCATATATAATATAGAATAGTCCCTAGAAGCATATGAAAAAGTTTATTCAAGAAAACTTAAAGGGAGACCCCATAATATGGGGTATTGTATTTGTATTATCTTTCCTTAGTGCACTAACGGTTTATAGTGCATCTAGCTCTTTGGCTTATAGACAAATGCATAATAACACGGAATATTATTTGTTCAGACAAATAATCCTTATAGTAGCAGGCTTATGTGCTATGTGGATAGCACACCGCATCGATTACCGTTACTATGCAGGTATGGCTAGAGCGGGGCTTTGGATTTCGATACCATTACTTATTATAACATGGAAGTATGGACTAAAGCTGAACGAAGCTTCTCGTTGGCTCAATATTCCTTTAATCAATAAATCCTTTCAACCATCTGATCTTGCACAACTTTCTTTAGTGATACGGCTTTCCTATATGTTAGCAAAGAAACAAAATAAGATCAATTGTTTTAGATCTTCTTGTCTACCTATGTTAGCTTGGTCTGGTCTTATTAGTGGTTTAATTGCTTTAACGAATTTTTCAGGCGCCATTTTATTATTTGGAACTTGTTTGGTACTGATGTTTATTGGCAGAATACCTATAAAATATCTGTTTATTATTGTCCTTTCAGGAAGTTTAGTGGGAGGAGGAGCACTCGCTTTTGGTCAACGTGGTGGAACAGCAGCAAAGCGGATACAAAGTTTTGTGAAAGGTGAAATCTCCTTTCAGGCTGAACAATCCTATATTGCTATAGCAACAGGCGGGGTTACAGGGAAAGGTCCTGGTAATAGCACACAAAGAAACTTTTTACCACATCCATATTCCGATTTTATTTATGCGATTTTAATTGAAGAGTATGGCCTTATAGGAGGCGTATTTGTTTTATTACTCTACTTAATATTGTTTTATAGAGCCGTTGCTTTTTTGCCTATTGCTACCAACTACTATGGTGGTATTTTAGCTGTTGGGCTAAGTCTTTTATTGGTATTTCAAGCATTATTAAATATGGCTGTTGCGGTAGGTCTTGGCCCAGTAACTGGATTGCCACTACCCTTTGTAAGTATGGGAGGGACCTCGCTTATATTTACAGGTATTGCATTAGGTATCCTCCTAAGCATTGCCCAAGGACCAATTGATAACTCATTAACCACTTTAAAAAAAGATGCTGCTGGTATACGTTACAATAAATATAGACGCTCAAAAGAAGAACGATATATAGGTTAGCTGATTTCCTCTTCTAACAAATAGGCTATAATGGGTTTATTTACCAATGCGGGATGCACTACAAAATTGCGCGCAGCATTTCCCGTTTTAACAGTAGATTTTGGATCTTTGGTTATCAAAGGATGCCAGTTAGGTAATGCTTTTTTTTCTTTTACCAACCGATATGCACAGCTTTTAGGTAACCAAGTAATGGTCTGTAGATTGGTAGGATTTAATTTGATACAATCATCTACATAACTAAAACGTTCCTTATAGTTGGAGCACTGACAGGTTTTTGTATTGAGTAAACGACAACAAATTTTTGTAGTACGAATTTTTTGTGTCTCTGCCTCTTCTATTTTTAGCAAACAACATTTTCCACAGCCATCACATAAAGATTCCCACTGTGCTGATGTCATCTTTTCTAACGGTGTGGTTAACCAAAATTTTTCACCATCACTTCCCTTATCTATCATAAATACTTACCCTATAGTGGGTATATTACATCTTTTTTACAAAACCTTTTCAATATCTGTTTGCCAAGTTTCTATTTTTTGAATAAGCTTATTACGCTCTATAGAAGTCTTTTCTTCCATTTTTAATGCATCTACTAGACAATCAAATGCTACCATGGCTAATAAATCCTGCTGGTCTTGAATACCCAAGCTTCTTTGATATTGCCGAATACGTTCCTCTAAACTCTTGCTAGCTTGTCTTACAAATGTTTCATCTTCTGGCTGCACCTTCATGGGATAGATGCGATCACTAATTTTAATTTTAATGGAAAGTAATGCCATATTTTTTATACTTGTTCAAAGTAAGCTAAACAAAGATCTATTTCTTTAATATATGCGTTGATTTTCTGCATCAACTCGGCTGAATTATCGGAAGTTAAAATATTTTTTACATCTTTACCCGTTTTTTCAAAAACATTAACATGGCTCTTTGCTTGCTGAAGCAAGGCTTTCAGTGTTTTATTCTCTTCCGTTAGCTGCACGATCTTTTTTTGATCATCTGTATAACGTCCCAACAGCTCTACGAGCAACTGATCAAAATGTTGTATCGCACCATGCTGGCCATTAACAGTGGGTTTATCTTCTAATAATGGCATTTAAGTCATGTTCAAATGTTTGCATCAACTGATTCATGATTTTGTCAATACTTTTATCATCCATAGTTTTTACATGGTCTTGTAGTGTAAAATTGATGGCATACGCCTTTTTTCCTGCAGGTAAATGCGCTCCCTCATATACGTCAAATAATGCTATCTCTTGAAGGTTTTTATGACCTTGTTGCATGATTAGGTCTTTAATATCTTGAAATAACACAGATTTATCTACTACTAACGAAAGATCCCTTTTTACAGCAGGAAATTTAGATATAGGTTTATATAGTGTATTTAACTTGCTTATCTGTAAGATATGTTTCCAACTAATATCTGCAAAAAATACAGGTTGTGTGATACCAAAATGATCTACAATAAGATGGTTCACTTGACCAAAAGTCATTATTACAATACCTTTGTGTGTTACTTGTGCTGCTTGTTCGTAAAAGGGATGTGTAGTCTCTTTATAAGACAACGCTGTAATACCTAATTTTTTTGTTAATTGATCTATAGTTGCCCTTAGGGTTGATAGGGTTACTGTACCTAATTTACGCACCCAATTCTTACTTTCTATTTCACCTGTTAACCAAATGGAAAGTCTTTTTTCTTCATTATATGTTGTACCATTTTGGGTATAAACAGTACCAAATTCAAACAGTTTTATATCAAATTGACGGCGTGCAAGATTATAAGCAACTACTTCCAATCCACTAAAGAGCAAAGTATAACGCAATATATTTGTAGATGCACTAAGTGGGTTAAGAATAGCAATTTCTTTGTTGCATAGCTCTTCTATATTCAAGATATCGGCATAGGCTTTTTTAGTAAGAGAATTGGTCCATATTTCATAATAACCATTGGCTACCAGCATTTTACTAATTTCCTGCTCTATTCTATACATAGAGCCTATGTTTGTTTCAGGTGCTAAGTAACCTGTGGACAAATGACCGGTGGTAGGTAATGCATCATAGCCATAAATACGTGCAATTTCCTCAATAAGATCTACTTCTCGGGTTACATCTACTCTATAAAGGGGAACTTTGGCTATAAAGCCTTCCTCAGAAGGAGCTTCTATCTCTATTTCTAGGTCTGTTATAATTTGCTGAATAATGGCTGGGGACATGTCAACACCAAGATGTCTCTTAACTGTTTCATAAGAAAAAGGAATTGCACAAGGTGTTAATCTAGTTGGATAATGATCTATAATTTCAGATATTTCTATAGATGGAATCATTATTTTTAGTAACAGAGCTGCTCGCTTTAAAGCATACACTGTCATGTTAGGATCAGCGCCGCGTTCAAATCGAAATGAAGCATCTGTTTTTAGGCTATGGTACTGAGCAGTACTCCGTATAGCAGCTGGAGAAAAGTAGGCGCTTTCTATAAAAATATCTTGGGTAGTACTTGTAATACTGGTACGTAGTCCTCCCAATATACCAGCCATTGCTATTGGTCCTTCCATATCACAAATCATTGGTTCATGCCCGGAAAGCTTTCGTTCTATACCGTCTAACCCAAGAAATAAAGTACCGGAAGACAGTTGTTGAACCATCAATTCCTTGCCCACAATGGTGTTGTAATCAAAAGCGTGTAACGGTTGTCCTAACTCATGTAATACAAAATTGGTCACATCTACCACATTGTTGATAGATTTTAGGCCAATATGTTCTAGCTTAGATTTAAGCCAAATAGGAGATGGTTGAACGACCACATTTTTAAGCACAACACCACTATAACGAGGAGCTAAAATGGCATCTACATTATTTATATGTATGAATGGTGAAAAAAAAGAGACTAAGTCAAAATCATCAACAGATGGAATATTACTAGGGAGGTGCAAGATAGCTTTAAGTTCTCTTGCTATACCCAGATGAGAACAAGCATCTACCCTATTTGGTGTAATATCTATTTCTAAAATTTCATCTAATACATCTTTAAAATGTGTTTTAGCAGGGGTTCCAGCTGGCAAATCAGTATCTAACACTATAATACTGTCATGCATTGGACCTAGGCCAATTTCATCCTCAGCACAAATCATACCTTCAGAGACTTCTCCTCTAATTTTTACTTTTTTAATCTGGAAAGGAGATCGGTCCACGTAATTATAAATAGTGGAGCCTATAGGTGCTACGACCACTTTTTGCCCAACTGCCACATTTGTGGCTCCGCAGATAATGGATAAGGGCCTATCTAATCCAATATCAACCATTGTCTGCTTGAGTTTATCTGCATTTGGGTGATTCTGACACGATAGCACATCACCTATAACAACTCCTTCTAAATTGCCTTTAATAGCAGAATGTATGTGGGCCACCTCCAATCCTCGTTGAGTCAATAGGGATGCTATCTCTGAAGCACTTAGAGGGAAATTAATATAAGATTTTAACCAATTTAGTGATATTTTCATAATTATAATTTTTCAATAAATATACTGAATTCACTCATTATTTTCTGATTTTTTGTAACTCCCTATTTTATGTTCCACTACTCCCACCTATGTTTTTGCACAAAAAAATAAAACAGGACTTTCGTAAAGAAATGATTTTATTTAATAACTTTCAGGACTTTCGCAAAACAGATAATTGTGTTTGCATTTTTAGACATGGACATGTTTTATAGTATTGATAATCAATAATNCAATAATATTAACATTTCTCTATTTTATAGACTAGTCTATAAACAGTGTTTTTAACTAAAAGTGCGAAAGTCCTGACTTTTATAACCAATAAAAAATAAATATTTCAAAATTTTTCAGAAAACTTTATAGCATAGCCTATACACAATTTTTGGGTAAAACTGCGAAAGTCGATACTATAACTACAAAAATATCAATTATTCAATACTTTGCGAAAGTCCTGACATTTTGTAATACCTTCCGGATTAGCTCCGTGATTTAACAGCAACGCTACGATTTCTACATGACCACCATGTACCGCTTCTGCAAGTGAGGTACGTCCGTGACGGTTTTTGGGTTCCAGATCTATAGCTGGATGCTCTAATAATATTTCCACCACGTTTGTAAGACCGCACTCAACTGCTACACCAAGTGAAGTATTTTTTTCAAAAGTATCATCTCTTTTATTGACATCAGTTCTCTTATCTCTTAATAGTAAACGTACTGCTTCTAAGTTATTACTATCACGTCCGAATTCATAACCGACTATTCCTGATTGTAATGGAAGCCAGCCTTTTCTCATAGGTTGATTTATGTCTATATCTTTGTGCGCTAGAAGGATCTCAAGAATAGGTATATCACCATAATCCATAGCTATATGGAGTGCACTACCACAAATCTGTGCATAATCAGCTTCTGGATTATCCAAGCTGTTAATATTTGCTCCATGTGTGAGCAATAGCTTTACCACTGATATATCGCGTGCCCGAGTTGCTATGGTTAGAGGA
>NZ_QWJI01000002.1:0-98740 GCF_004354815.1 Cardinium endosymbiont of Culicoides punctatus | reverse complement strand
CCTCATTTCTACAGAAAATAGCAAAATATAAAATAGATTCTTGTACGTAATCTATATTAGGACATGTATATTGCCATCGCCTTATTTCTATATTTGCAATGTTTTTGTGTTTATATGCATCATACTTATTAAACAGTTCTTTTACTTTCGAATAATCTCCCTTTTTAATGGCTGTTTTGAGATCAGATGCAATACGTTTTTGCTCTATTGTATTATGGATTTTAGTTTGCGCCTTATGTGCAATGCTTCTACAAGTACTTATGCCAGTAATCATCCATAACATGGCTGAAAAGGCGATTATTTTGCAAATGTGTTTCATAAATAAAATGTGTTAAATAGTCTGAATATAGACCTGTTGAGTAAGTACTAGGCCTTTTCCCTCCCTGAAGCAGATTTTGATCTACGCAAAAGCCATCCATTATGTACAAATAACTGTGTTTTTATGTTATATACTTACGAAACAAATCTTTAAGATGATTCATTTAATAACTAGTCTAAAAATTTGATCGTTGTACGTGAAGAAATTGCTATAGAGAATGAAGTAATAAAGAAATCTCTACCTATCATTCCTTGTTCATACCTGACCCGGTCTTCAGTCCATTTTCTTTTACTGATATAACTACATATGCGCATTGTAAGAGCTGCAATTTGATCAGATGTTGCAAACCAAGAAGAAACCATTTTAGGATGATAATTAGGTGTATCAGGAGAAACACTGGTAATAATAATAGCAGAAGCCGTATTGGAAAAAGCATGCCATCCACTGGTAGCCGGTTGCTTTTTACGTAATTTTAATAGATGTACTCCAGCTGTCATTAAGCTTACGCCTGCATTAGACCAGATGGTTAATAAATCTGCACGCTGAAAACCCTGTTGCAACTCAAGATACAAGGCAACAGACATTAAAATAAGGTAAGTACCACCTTTCACTAAATTTAAGTGTGCTGCATGATCTTGGCTAAAACTGTAAAAACGATACTTTTTTTTTCTCAGACTACCAAAACAATACTTCCACCCAGCACCAAAAAGATTTGATGCACTGTTAGCTGCAAACGTAATACTAGCAATGGGTAGCCCCTTAAGCATTTCTTCTATAGGCATCTTTATGGTATTCCCCTTGTTGGTAATCGTTTTTAATTTCTGAGAATCAATAGTACCATCCACCATAGACTGCTCTATTTCATCTATTTCTGGTAAATAAATCTCAACATTATTGGAATTTATATCTTCTAATAAACTATCATTATGTACTTTTATCAATACAGGAAATAAGACTTGATTTAGATCAATGCCCGTAGGCACTAGTGCTGTATCATTAAGTGGCACAGACATTGCTTGGCTGAACGGTTCTGAAAGTGCAGCTCCTGCTACAAGGGCTTTATTTAATCTGATATTTTGAGTAACTCGCTTCTGACTACAAGCGCCTAAAGCGTAAAATAGCGTAATCCATAAGATGGACGTATACACATAATGTGTGAGTTTCCTGAAATATTTCATTATCAATTTAATTTATATTAAAATAACTTAATAACCTTCTAAGAAAGTCTATACCTATAGGCATAGCATGTCTAAAAAACAACCTAGCCTATTTCCACTTGAGTCCTTGTATATAAAAAATTTGTATGTGTTGTACATCCTTTGCACCAATCCTTATGCAAAATTATGACACCACTATGCTTAAATGGATATATACAAAAGAGCCCATGTGTAGGAACGCATAGCATTTACGCTGCATGTGATGTGATAGATCACCAGCAACGGGAATAACTCTGGATCCTTATTAAGAATATAATTATTTTACATCAAAAATCCAATTGGAGAGGATATAATGGCTTGATCTGTAACAGGTAAAAGTATCCAGCTCTGGAAGAAACAATTTTTAACCAATGCTTCCTTAGCATTTGATACAGAAAAAGTTGTTAGTATTTACAAAGATCAAATTAATAAACTTAAGGAAACAAATGATGAACTAGCCAAAGCTTTGGGCAAAACTACAGTTGAGCGGGACTGGGCAGTGGGGAAGCCTAAGAGCTTGGATTTATCAAATAAAAAAAGTCTTTCCAGATCCAAGCTTAGTAACTTATCAAAAGCAAGGCAATGTGAATTATTGGCAATCAAATTGTGTATAGCATTTATTCTGATGCAGAATCAGCCATGATCATGCTCGCAATAATTGCTAAAATAGCTATATAACAAGCAGGGGCTATGGGATTATTGCTCCAATGAAATAAATACAAACAAATGGATGTAGCAGATTTACCTAACAAAGTACTTCCTAATACGGTAGCAAATCCGATGGTAATATAAGGTGTCGTTTTAGATACTTGTTCCTTTGCCCAAAGTGTTATAAAACAGGAAAATATAACACCAAAAAAAATCAACCAACAACGTACAAACATTACATACAACATGGAAGCCCCTCTTAACCAATAAAATAGTGGCATTATAGATAAGCCAATGAATAAACTAGATACGGCCATCAGATTATTATGATCATATTTTCGACAAATTGAACCCATCCAGATCAGTAAAACAACGTCCAATACCATGAATATTGTTACATGTTGCATCATACTTGCATAAGAAATGCCTGTCACCAATGGAACAAAGCTGTTCATAAATAAAAATGGCACTGTATAAGTAACGTAGCTAAATCCCGTGACTATAGCAATACGTATGATGGCAATACGCTCTTTCCAAAATTTCAGAAAAAGAACATAAGATGTTTTTGTATCTATTTTATAAACAGCAGTTGACTGTACATTTAAATCTGTTACATATAACCTAAAAATAATAAGATTTAATAAAGTTAATACGCCTGCTATAACAAAAGGAAGATGCCAGTATTGTGCTGAATCATGAATTAGTGCAAAAATAGTTCCTACACCACCAGCCAATAGTATACCTACCATGGTTGAAACTTGATAAGCAATGGAAGCTCCTTTTGCCTGTTGTGTAGAAGCATCTTTAAGTAGATACAATCTAGCGATATGATGTTCCCCAGCTGAGCAAGCTTCTATACAGATTCTACATAGCATTAGTAAGATCACACTCCACCATGTTGCCTCCTTGTTACTCGGCAATAACCCAATAGCGATTAAACCCATTCCTACACCTACAAGGGTATAGCGCAATGCTACGGATTCTTGTTTATCTTCCGCGATTCTACTAAAAAAGAGTATACCAAATGGTTTTGCTAAAAAAGAAGTCATAAAAAGGCCATATCCTAATACAAGTTGGATAACAATATGTTTGTCAGGGAAAAAAACAGGTGCAATAATTGGAACTAAATAGCCATATATAGCATTATCAAAATGAATAAATGCATTAGCAATAAGTATTGTCTTACGCTGACTTGTAGACATTACTGATCTTGTTATTGTAGACATCTAACAGTACAGCTATCTATCCACCAAGGGCGGCTGTCGGAGTAGTATCTTCTACCTCTACCTGTTCTTTTTTATAGAAGACATTTTCTGTAATTTCTGTTACTGTTTGTATAACCTTATTATTATCTAATTCAGCAATACCTTTCTTTACAGAAATACCTACTTTATTACCATGGCATACATCATTTATTTTTATACACTTGAAATCTTTTTTATCTATTCCTTCTGCATGTTGGGTAGCAACAGTAAGCAACATATCATGTTCGCACATTGGATCACCGCCTATAAGTTTTGCATAAGTGCGATTGAGCTTTTCTAATTCCTGTTTACTAATAGAACTAGGAAAATAATCAAACAATTTAGAAAAGTCTACTAAAACACCAGCTATTGCTTTAATGGGTACATTTATTTCCTTGAGACCTTTCTGCACATAATTCTGAATGAAATCACTATCTCGTTTTAAATCTGCAGCTCCTTGAGTTGTATCCACTATCCGTTGCCCTAAATATTTAACAAGAAAAGGAAAATTTTCTGCTAGACTTGTTTTTAAAACATATCTAACAATACCTTTTCTATATTTTTCATCTATTTTTTCCAAGGTGTCCTTACAATCATCTAATTGTTGATTAACAACGTTAGGGTCATTTAGATGGTCCATTACAGTCGCTCCTGTCCATGGCGTACCTATTGTTATTAGTTGTTCTATAGTTATACCTAATTCCTCTTTTAGCTTATCTGCATATTCTTTGATAATAGTAAAACCACGCAATCCTCCTTGGCTATGCCCTAATATAACGACATGCCTGTTTCTGCCCAACACAGCTTTAATTTCCTGGTAAGATAATTCAGCTTGCTCCTTTATAGAGAGTTTCATACTAAGAGATAGCCCCCACTTTTTAGGGGCTTTATCTACGCATTTTAAAGCTACTATAGTTGCATAAGGAAATGCTTTTTGCAAAGCAGCTTTCATTATATCAAAATCATAAGATATTCTATTTAAGCCATGTAATAATACGATAGCCTGTTTCCTCTCTTCTACTTTAGCAACTTTTACTGTTTTTAGTTTTTTCTTTTTTTTCTTTTTAGGAGCAGTTTGAACAATTTGTTTATGTTGATTTTGATGCGTGGTCGTTGATACATGTTTATTATTATTTTGCTTTTCAGAATCTTTACTACCACAATTTGCTACAAAAAAAAGGGAAAAGATCATGGTAAAGTACAGCGTATGGATAGATCGCTGCATCATTCCTATATTTATGCTTTTAAACTGTTTATTCAACTTTTCTTTATTGTTGCTAAAGCTAGCAATATTTCTATAACACATGAAAAATTAGGTTTAAAGAGTGCCTATATTTTTGCTAAAACAGTAATACCTCCTTTGATTTTGTCTCCTACAGACACCTGAATATCTGCATCAACTGGTAAATAAACCTCTGCCCTTGAGCCAAATTTAATGAACCCACATTTTTCACCTTGCCTTACTTCATCATTTTTTTTAAAATAGAATTTAATTCGACGTGCCATAAAGCCAGCTATTTGTCTAAAAAGAATTTGTTGCTTATCCTCATTTTCAAGAACAATAGTCGTTCTTTCATTATGTGTACTGGACTTAGGATGAAAGGCCACAAAATATTTTCCTGGATGATATTTAAAATATATAATCCTACCAGACATAGGAAATCTATTGACATGCACATTAAAAGGAGACATGAATATACTTATTTTGATTCGATCTGCCTGTAAGTACTCCTCCTCATAGACCCTCTGAATACTAAGAATTTTTCCATCTGCTGGACCTAAGATATACTGATCATGGGTATGAATAATACGATAAGGATCTCTAAAAAAATAGATTAACCAAAAATAAAAAGCACTACTTACAACTGCAAACCCAATTGATTGGCGATAATTAAAGACTTCTTTTTTCTGAAGGCTATAATAAATGGCAAACAAAATGACAGGTGTCCATAATAAAATTCCTTTGCCTTCTTTATGTATTTTCATTGTTCAAAAACCTTAAAACCGTGATGATGAAGGGGAAATACCTTGAACTATTAATTGTTGTATCCTACAAATGCAATTATTTTTAAAAAAGCTACTACTGTAGGAATAGTTAATAGCAAACTATCTACCCTATCCAAAAGACCTCCATGTCCTGGAATTATTTTACTAGAATCTTTTACAGCTGCACTTCTTTTTAGTAGTGACGCAACCAAATCTCCATAAACTCCTGTAACGATAGTAATCCCAGCAATGGATATCCATTGCCACAATGGTAAAATATCAAAAAAATATGCAATAACACAACTAGCAATTCCTGCAGATAAAATACCACCAAATACACCTTCCCATGTTTTTTTGGGAGATATACGTTCAAATAACTTAGATTTCCCTATAGTATATCCTACCAAATAGGCGCCAGTATCTTGACTCCATACAATGATCAAAAGACCCAATATTAACTGATAAGAATACGCTCCTTGATAGAATGCTAAACAATGAAGCATACAGAAAGGAACCGCAATATATAAAATACCCAATAAGGTAGAAGCTATACTTAAAAAGGGATTAGAAGATGCTCTGTTGTAAAGTGCAATTACATAGATTGAAAAGAATAATGGTATATATATGTAACCAAGTATGGGTGTAATGTTATTTTGTAGATAGTATGCAAATGCAATGGTATATAAAAGTAAGCCAAGCCAAATTCCCCAACCACGCATAGGTAAGACATTAGTATGTTTAATTAATTTATAAAACTCTAGCATAGATAGCATCACCACATAGAAAAACAGAAAAAAATAAGTCCATGGAGACCAAACAATTGCAAAAGTAATTACAGGCGTAAAAAGTACAATAGACAGAAATCTTTGTACAATATTTTTTTGATTTTCAAACATAAAAAGAAACATCATAAGTGTTATGGACTGCTAATTCCTTGAATTGGCTTATCATTCAATACGGTAAAGTTTACCCGATACAATGATATAAAAAATACTAAGATGAACAAAATATTATGATTCCCTTATTGTTAACTGTGAGCAATTGTTGGGCAAGGCATGGATAACAGACGAATTGTCACTTTTTAGTTCATTCTGGATGAGTGATCCAAGACTTTATTTAATTTGGCATGAAATATGTTGTAGCGCATATAGGAAATATGCTAAAAATTAGTACGTTTCCCGTATTTTGAGTTATATGATATACAAACTTAACAACAAATATAATTTAGATAGATATAGAAGCTATGAACACAATTAATATACAACCACTAGCTGACAGGGTATTGGTAGAACCTGCAGCAGCAGAAGAAAAAACAGCAGGAGGAATTATTATTCCTGATAGTGCTAAAGAAAAACCTCAAAAAGGAAAAATTATTGCAGTAGGTCCAGGAAAAAAAGATGAACCCATGACTGTTAAAGTTGGGAATGAGGTTCTTTATGGAAAATACAGCGGCACAGAGTTGCATATAGATGGCAAACTTTATCTTATCATGAAGGAGGCTGACATTTATGCTATTGCTTAATTGTAGGAATCAATATTTTAACTTTATAATAAACTTATTTATACAATGGCAAAAAATATAATTTTTGATTCAGAAGCTAGAGAAAAGCTTAAAAAAGGTGTTGACATAATGGCCAATGCTGTAAAGGTTACTTTAGGACCAAAAGGTAGAAATGTAATTCTAGACAAAAAATTTGGGTCACCTAGTGTTACTAAGGATGGTGTTTCTGTAGCTAAAGATATTAGCTTAAAGGATCCTATAGAAAACATGGGTGCTCAGTTGGTAAAAGAAGTTGCTTCTAAGACAGCTGACAGTGCTGGAGATGGGACTACTACAGCAACGCTTTTAGCACAATCCATTTTCACGCATGGTATTAAAAATGTGGCTGCAGGCGCTAACCCCATGGATATAAAACGTGGTATAGACAAAGCTGTGCAAACAGTAGTTAAAAAACTACAAGAAACTTCTAAAAAAATTTCTGGCCCTCAGGAAATAGAACAAGTAGCTACCATCTCTGCGAACAATGATCATAAAATTGGGAAAATGATCGCAGATGCTATGGGACAAGTGGGTCAAGATGGTGTAATTACTGTTGAAGAAGCAAAAGGAACTGAAACAGAAGTGAAAGTCGTGGAGGGCATGGAGTTTGATAGAGGGTATCTTTCTCCCTACTTTGTAACAAATACAGAAAAAATGGAAGTAGAGCTTTCTAATCCATACATTTTGATTTGTGATAAAAAAGTTTCTACGATGAAGGATTTACTTCCTATTCTAGAAGCGGTTTCTCAAACTGGTAAACCATTAGTAATTATTGCTGAAGATGTAGATGGTGAAGCTTTAGCTACACTTGTTGTTAATAAAATTCGAGGTGCCCTTCGTGTAGCCGCTGTAAAAGCTCCAGGTTTTGGTGATAGAAGGAAAGCCATGTTAGAAGATATTGCTGTACTTACAGGGGGTGAAGTAATTTCTGAAGAACAAGGTATCAAACTGGAAAATGCTACTTTACAATCTCTTGGTACAGCTGAAAAGGTGAATATGAATAAAGATAACACCATTATTGTAAATGGAGGTGGTAAAAAGCAAGATATTGACGCTAGAATAGTTCCACTTAAGGCTCAGATCGAGCATGCTACTTCCGATTATGATAAAGAAAAACTACAAGAACGTTTAGCAAAACTTTCTGGTGGTGTGGCTATTCTTTACATTGGTGCTGCTACAGAAGTTGAGATGAAAGAAAAAAAAGATCGTGTAGATGATGCACTGCATGCTACTAGAGCTGCTGTTCAAGAAGGTATTGTTCCAGGTGGAGGTATTGCATTATTACGCATTGCTACATCTGGTGTATTAGATACTATATCTGTTGAAAATGAAGATGAAAAAACAGGTATTAAAATATTAAAACTTGCACTAGAAGCACCGTTGAGAACAATCGTAGCCAATGCAGGTGGTGAAGAGTCTGTGGTAGTACAGCGTATAAAAGAAAACAAGGATGCTGCTTTTGGTTACAATGCTCGTACAGATGAGTTTGAAGACCTTTACCTAGCTGGAATTATTGATCCTACTAAGGTAACTAGATTAGCATTAGAAAATGCAGCCTCTATTGCTTCGCTTCTTCTTACTACTGCATGTGTAGTATCTGATGAACCTGAGGATGAAAAAGCCAATCCGATGCCTCATCAAATGGGAGGTGGTATGGGTGGCATGATGTAAAAATAGATTATTTATATCTATTTTATTTTACACTTGGCTTATGTCATATCCTAAAAGAAGCAGTAAGTTGTTTTAATACCAACTTACTGCTTCTTTTAAATTTTAATGGGAGAAAAAGCAATTGGTTATTTTTGCTCCGTGTCTGGCAGAAACAGACAGGTGTTTATCGACTTTATCTATCAATCCAATTTTATCTATTACCGAGGAAATCATACTTAAATGGTCTAAAACTTGACCGGAAAGCTGTTCTTCTTGGAGCATTTTCTCGTCTATTAGAGCGTATACATGTAATGAAACCAGCAGCGGAATGTGGGATTAGAAGAAACGTTTAATGTATTTCAATAATGTCCTTGCTTTATTAGCATCATGTATTTAAACCACTACCAGTACGAATATGGAGCATAATATGATCCATTATTTTTACAAAATCAGTTTTTGAGTTTTTAAGTTGAATTACAGGACATAGCTGTAATTCAAGTGATTGCTGATAAGCTAATTTCACAGTTTCAAAATGACTTTTCGTCATCTTATCAAAGTAATCTTTCTTGTCTCTTTGTTGGCTCCTGTGCTGCAAGGCATCAAAATCTATGTCACAATAGATACATAGATCGGGCATTATACCTAAAAAATGACGATGTGTAGCTAAAAAAGGTTCCCAAGATGCTGGCTTATGGGTTAGCTGATAAGCAATGGTAGAAAAAATAAACCGATCAAAAATAATAATATCCACTTCATCTTTTAGTAACTCTGTACGAATAAGTTCATTCCGTGCTGCAAGGAAAAGAAAAAGTTCTGTAGTGGGATCGGCATCTTGTGATTTAACTTTTAAAATTGTTTCCCAAATTACTTTTGAGTTTGTGCTCCCTTTAGGGTCATGTAGTAATTTCACACGATAGCCAGTATTAGTCAAAATATCTTGAACATGACCAGCTAGAGTGGTTTTTCCAGAAAAGTCTATGCCTTCAATAACTAGAATAAATGGAGTTGATCTTTTGGGAAATGTAGTGTTCATCAGACTATCTATAGGTAGAGGTTAAAATACTTGATAATACAAACTGTATCTTGACTCGAATTTAGTATATTTAACCCGTAATTCAATGTGGAATTTGTATAAATAAGTTTTCGCAATAAAACTGGGATTTATTTAATAGTTTAAAAATACTTTCATTGCAGTTTTCATTAGAACACGAAGATAAGAGCTCTAAGGCGAGAGCAGGGCTTATCATTACTAGTAAGGGGATCATTCGAACACCCATTTTTATGCCTGTGGGTACTGTTGGATCTGTAAAATCCATTTCACAGCATATCCTAGAAGAGCAAATTAATGCGGACATTATTTTAGGTAATACCTACCATCTTTATCTTCGTCCAGGGACAAATGTATTGGATGCAGCAGGTGGTTTACATAATTTTATGGCATGGAAACGACCTATTTTAACAGATAGTGGAGGTTATCAGGTGTATTCTTTAGCCAATAATCGAAAAATTACAGAAGAAGGGGTTACTTTTCGGTCTCATTTGGATGGGTCGAAGCATTTGTTTACGCCAGAATCTGTTGTGGATATACAACGTAGTATTGGTTCTGATATTATGATGGTTTTGGATGAATGTACACCTTATCCATGTAGTTATGCATATGCCAAAGAGTCTATGGAGCGTACCCACCGTTGGATGACAAGGGGATGCAATTATTTTAATGCTACTTTAACAGATGGGAATAGCCACCAGACAATTTTTCCCATTGTACAAGGTAGTATTTACAAAGATTTACGCATTCAATCAGCAGAAACTATAGCTGAAGCAAATCGATTTGGCAATGCAATAGGTGGTGTATGTCATCCCACAGGACAATTATATGAAATTACAGAGCTTGTTTGTGACATATTGCCTAAAGAAAAACCCCGTTATTTAATGGGTGTAGGTACTCCATTGGATCTTTTAGAATGCATTGGATTGGGTGTGGACATGTTTGATTGTGTAATGCCTACCCGTAATGGACGAAATGGCACATTATTTACAACACAAGGCATTATAAATATTAAAAATAAAAAGTGGAAGACCGATTTTAGCCCTATAGATACTGCATTAGGGACTCAATTTAGCAGTTATTACTCAAAGGCTTACCTCAATCATTTAATTAATTCTAGGGAGCTATTGGGCGCTCAGATAGCCAGCGTACATAATTTAACTTTTTATCTATGGCTGATGCGCCAAGCTAGAGAACAGATTATGAAAAATACATTTTCAAGCTGGAAAGACCGTATACTTAAAGTTATTATGGAAAAAATATAAATATATGAAGCTAATAGACCGATATATTTTCCAAAAATTCTTTTCTACATTTTTAGTAATACTGAGTATCATTACACTACTTATTATACTTATTCATGTAACGGAAAATGTAAGTTATTTTAAAGAGCACAATCTTTCATTTTATAAAATATTCAATTATTACGTTGCATTCCTTCCCTATATGATCAATTTTTTAGGGCCTATTATTGTTTTTATTACCACCATTTGGATTACAACCAGAATGGCACAGTGTTCTGAAATTATTGCTATGTTAAGTGGAGGTATTAGTTTTAACCGCATTATAAGACCTTATCTAATTATTGCATGCATATTAACAGGATGTAATTTCTACTTAACAGGTTGGTTATTAGCAGACGCAAATAAGGAGCGTGTTAAATTTGATACAAAATACTTAAATGGTGGCGCTTTTTCTATAACTGCTACGTCAGATTCCCTTCACTTAAAGGTAGGAGCGAACCAATATCTTTATATTAAGAAATATCATGCCTATAACAATACAGGATACAATGTAAGTTTGGATACATTCGAAAATGCAGCTCTTGTAGAAAGGTTACATGCTGAAAAAATTAGATGGAATGCTAAAACCCAAACATGGGAATTCAGATATTGGCATAAGCGCACACTTTTCCCAAAACATGAAACAATAACGGAGGGTTATACACTTGCACTTCCTCTACAAGTGGATCCAGAAGATTTTACAATTAATCCAAACCTAAAGGAAGGATTAACACTCTCAGAATTGGATCTTCATATTAAAAAACTTATGGATAAAGGAAATGAAGCTGTTCGCCTTTTTGTAGCGGAGAAATATGTTCGATATATGACTCCTTTTGCTATTATTATTCTTATTACACTAGGCTTTTTAGTTGCCGTTCGAAAACCCAGAGGAAGTGTAGGCACACAAATTACATTAGGTTTTATATTGGCCTGCTTGTACATTGTATTTTTCTTATCTGCAAAAGCCGTTATAGAGAAGCAAAGTGAACATCAACTACTTGATATATGGATGCCTAACATCATTTTTTCTGTGTTTTGCATAATTTTTTATAGATTGGTCCCCAAATAGAAAAGAAAAAGTTTCCCAAGTACGCTAGTAATTTTAATGGATTTTAGTGGAAACAATTTTTATTAGATTTTAGACAGCCATATTATCATCACACTAAGCATATGAATACTAGAGATATAGCTTATGTAGCTCTTTTTGCAGCAATCACTGCTGTATTGGGCATAATGCCTCTCATCAGAATCCCCGTAATCCCGGTTCCTATAACAGCACAATCTTTAGGATTAATGCTTGCGGGTAGTATTTTAGGTTCTAAAAAAGGCGCACTTGCTCAAATACTCTTTTTAGGATTGGTAGCTTTAGGCTTTCCCCTTCTATCAGGAGGCCGTGGTGGTATAGGGTCATTCTTAGAACCAAGTAGTGGGTTTCTATTAGGGTGGCCAATTGGCGCATTTGTTATTGGTTTTTTGTTTGAAAAAAAATGGTCTTCTTTAACCCATAGCAAAGCTTTTATATATATGATCATTGGAGGCATATTGGTTGTATATGCCACAGGCACATTATGGCTTAATCTTATTACTCATATCTCCTTAATAAAAGCCTGGAGTGGAAGTATGCTTTTTATCCCTGGAGATTTGGTTAAAGCATTTATTGGAACCACTACTGCAATGGTTATAAAAGCTTCCTATCCAATTATAAAAAAAAATAAATAACTATAATGGACTGAAAAAATCAGTCCATTATACACTTATCCGTGGCTTCGGGTGGATCTACTACTGCTATGGCTCTGCTCAAAAGACACAGACACAATGTTATGTTACTGGTTAGTTCTTTGTTCTATTACTTCATTTATCATATTTTCAATATCAGTTTCATCACAGTCACTATAATCACTAAGAATAATTTTTTTTATAGTATCAGGTGCTGAACCCTTTGCAATTTCTTTTTCAATTCTTCTCTTTTTTCTTCTATTATCTCTTTGCTTAACCTCTTTTCGTTCTTCCTCTCTACCTCTTTTTAACCCTCTTTCTTCACTTTCTTTGCTTACTTTGTCAAAAGAACCATTTTCTACCTTCCTTCTATCTTCTGCACGATCATAATAAATCTTATCTTCATGACTCCAAGTAGTTCTGTCTATACGTTCACATGCACTTTTAATAATTACATCATCAGTAAGTTTTTTTTTCTCTTCTTCTGAAAGCATTTTAGCATTCTTTAAAAGAAATATCCAACGATCTTTTTGTGTATTTATTTCGTCTACTCTTTTATTAAACTTAGCTAATTCTACAATAGTCCATTTCATACCATTGAATACACATTTATTAGTTGTTTCTTCTGTGATCTTATGATGAGAAATATATGGTATGTCTTCATTTTCGTCTTTGAACATCTTAAATTTAGTAATGGCTAATAAACGAATAGGTGATATATTTTCATAATTTTCCCCTTTTTCAAATTGACTACCATAATCACGGGCAACATATCCCTGTATACGTTCTTCCCAACCTGTATGGTCCTTTACTTGCATTTCAACAATAAACTTTCTTTTTTTATTATCAATACAATGAACATCCGTTATAAAACCACGATCTTCTTTCCTTCCTGTAGACAAATAGTTATTATCGAGCCTTATTTCTACAATTTTCTCATCATTTTGAAGTTCTAATACACTATTTAATAAATCTCTTGTGAAATCATTTTGATTACCTTCTTCTGAAAGAACTTCTCCAAAAATATGTTTGAAACACCAATCATTAGTAGGATCTGCATATTTAGGACGTACATGTGGCGCATTATTACTGGTTGTATTACTACCACCAGACTGCCTAGATGGTTTATACATACCGTTTTCGTTCTTGTATGAACTACAGGATTGTACAATAGTGCATACTGCAGCAGTAAGTAGCATTAATTTTTTTTTGATCATGATAATATTATTATATAAAACTTATAATGAATGATAATTAGCTGTTTTTTACTGCTTGATATGTCTTAATGAGCTATGTAGGCAGTAATAAAGAAGACTACATCAATGATACCTGTAACAGGTGTATCATCATTTCTCATGAAAACAGACCTGGCTATTTTTTTTAGTTACACTACAAATCTACAAAGATATTTACAGATTTTCATGTTGTTCATATAAGAAGAAATAGAAAGCCTACCATGTAATGAAAAATCCGTTATTTTTCATTACATGGATTTAGTGATCAGTGATTACAAAACTAAAAAAACATTTTACACAATCTCTTCAAAAGCCTCTTTTCGAATGCTGCATGTTCTCCTTAATTTCTTCAAACTAGTTATTAAATCACATGGAGGACCAACATATCTTCTAAAGATATGGGGGTTATCAGATCCAATTGGCAATGAAGCACGCTCAACACGATTAGATGTTGAAGATACAGAGACAAATTCTCCAAAATTTCCAGATACAACAATCCCAACATTTACAACAATGCCAACCTCACCGGAATACCTACGCCCCATCTCGTCCATGCTTTTATTCTTATAGCCTATAGCTACCACATCACCTCTTTGTGGCCTATCTACTATTTCCCAATTAGGAATTTCTACATTACTACCCCATTCTCTAGCAAGGAGTGGATCTTTCAGAAATTGAGACACAACATCTGGAGATGAACTAGCCTCGCCCGCAGCAGCAATTACTTTAGCAACAAATAAGTGGTTCTTAAAAGTACCAGATCCAAAAGACCCTTTTTTAGATTTGTACCCCCAACCTCTTGAGCCTATGTATTGCTCCGCAGCAGATGCTATCAATTCTGACATATCAGACTTCACTTTTGCATTTTCTTCCACTATTTCTTTATTAGAAAAGTCTGTCTCGGAAGTATCTCCATTGTTCATATGCGTGTCACCATGGTGCTGTTGACTACATCCAGCCAACATACATCCAATGGACAAAGATAAGGTACGTAATACACTCATAATAAAGTTATTTTGAACAGTTATATAAAATCTAAAAGTGTGCTTTTTGCAATAAACTTAGGTATGAACTTTCCACCTTTTTGGTAGGACACCTCAACAATAAAGTATTTGCAATAAGGCCAAACTTATTTTGATATCCTAAGATATAGTAATTTTTTGAATTTGCAATAAAAAATTACTTAACACCATCCAAGTAGTTCCTCTTAAACATAGCATATATAAAACCCTTAAATATGCTTTAACCACTTACCTAGTTTCTCATTAGGCTTACAGTATCCAATGAATCACAGAGTATTTCTTGAACAATTTGTTCTTCACAAAAGTAATATTTGACACCCTTGATTTCTTCGTAGTGTTGATGGCCCTTCCCTATTAGCAAGACTACGTCATTAGCTGTAGCAAGTAAACAGGCCGTTTTGATCGCACTAGCTCTATCTACAATAGATAATATCTTTTGTCTTGTTGCAAGAGGTACCCCTTCTTCCATTGACTGTATAATATCTTGTGGGTCTTCATCTCTTGGGTTATCACTGGTAAATATAGAAATATCACTATGTAGCGCTAAGATTTTTCCAATCATTGCCCTCTTTTTATTATCCCGATTGCCTCCACACCCCATCACACTGATTAGCCTACTATTGCGGGTAAGCATATCCCGTAAGGTAGCCATTAATTTCTCTACTGCATCTGGTGTGTGGGCATAGTCTATAATGATTTCTTGCTGTTTTTTATTATTCACTTTGTTCATCCTCCCCAAGATAGGTGAGATGGCTGATAATGCGACAAGACTTGCTTGACTATCCAGACCTAATAACTGTGATACCCCATAGGCAGCTAATATATTACTTGCATTACATGCACCAAGTAACTGAAACCAGACCTGTTTGCCATCTATTTCTAACTCTAAACCATCTAGGGTATTAGTGATTATTTTTGCCCTAAAATCAGCTAAGTGTTGTAAGGAGTAGGTGTATTTTTGCGCCTTGCAATTCTGTAACATAATGGTGCTATTTTTATCTTGTTTATTGACAAGGGCAAAAGCGTCTTTGGGTAAATGGTCAAAAAGTTTTTTCTTAGCCTGAATGTAACGTGCAAAATTAAGATGATAATCCAAATGTTCATGGGTTATATTGGTGAATATTGCTCCCATTATAGTTAGGCCAGCTAGGCGCTCTTGCACAATGGCATGAGAACTTGCTTCCATAAAACAATACTGACAACCAGCTTCTACCATCTGATATAATAGTGCGTGTAGCTGTAGTGTATCTGGGGTTGTATGGCTAGAAGGATAGATTATATCTAAGATTTTGTTGTGTATTGTAGAAAGCATTCCTGCTTTATAACCCATTTTTACAACCATATTGTATAATAGGTGGACAACACTTGTTTTGCCATTTGTTCCAGTAACAGCGATTATTTTTAGCTTTTGACTAGGGTGGTCATAAAAATTAGAGGCCATCATACCCAATGCAATAGGCGTAGTTTGTACCATAATATATGTTACAGAACTATTTATTTGAGATGGCTCTGGTAGTATTTCACAAACAACAGCGGTAGCGCCTGCTGTTATGGCATCCGATATGTAAGTATGTCCATCTACTTGTGTGCCAGCTATAGCAACAAAACAGCTATTTGCCTCTACCTGTTGGCTACTGAAACAGATTTTAGCTATGGATATATCGGTCGGGCCTAATATTTTCCTTACAGTAAGGCCAACGAGTAATGTTTCAAGTGTTTTCATGGTTATTTCAAGGTAATAGATATTTTTCGGTCAGCAGGTATCATACTAAATGGAATAAGAGACTGCTTAGATACACTGCCATGAATCGTTCCTTCTATGGAAACTTCAAATCCATCCTGTTCTAACAGGCATAGTGCATCACGCAATTTCATACCCAATATATTGGGTACCTTTTGTTGAGATGCTAACTTGCGTGGCTGAGCAACCGTTTCAGTAGGGTGAAACTGTACGTCTATCCACGCATCTTCGTTCAAAATTTTAGGCAGTGGTAGATGTAATGATGCATATAAAAAACATAGCTCATGGGCATTCCCAACATTTAAAAGTTTTTTGGTACTGAATTGTTTTGATACGCAGCCATTAATGGGTGCGATGGCTTCCAAGTCCTTCCCTGCTATTCTGTCTACAATATCTTTGAATATAGGCGCTGGAACATCTGCACCATAACGATACTCCTCGCCTTCTGGACTATCCACGACAATAATACAACTATATCGAGGTTGCTCTGCAGGAAAGTAGCCCACAAACGAAGTAAGGTGATTGTCTGAATATTTTCCATTGACTAATTTTTGTGAGGTTCCTGTTTTGCCTGCTACTTTATAAAAACCAGACTTAATGCGTCGTGCTGTACCCCTTTCTACAGTTCCTTCTAACATGGCTTTGAGTTTACCTATCGTTGTATCAGAACAAATTTTTTCTTTTAGTACAAGGGTTGGAAAATGTTTTACAATACCACTAGCTGATTTTATATTCTTTACCAACATCGGTTTAACCATTTTTCCATTATTGGCTACTGCATTGTATAATGTCAGCATTTGCAGTGGTGTTATCTGTAAATTGTAGCCAACACATAGCCATGGTAGTGTAATACCATTCCACATTTTACTTTTTGGTGTTATGATATAAGGTTTCCCTTCACCCACCAATTCTATACCTAATGGCTTATGCAAGCATAAGCTTTCTATATAGTCGATAAATTTCTGAGGATGATCACCAAAAACTTCATGAATTGCCATGGATAGTCCTACGTTTGATGATTTTTCAAATACTTCTTGTAACGTAAGTAACCCATAGCCTCCTTTTTTAACATCACGCATATATCTGTTATAAAACTTAACCATGCCATTTCCCGTATCTATAGACTTATCAAGAGGCCATTGCGTTTCTTCTAGTAATGCAAGCATGGACGCCAACTTGAAAATGGAACCGGGCTCTACAACGCCTTGGTTACCTATAGCATAATTATAAGATTCTGAATATTTTCCAGATGGTGTACGAGCGAAATTAGCCATTGCTTTGATCTCCCCAGTAGCCACTTCCATAACAATGGCACAGCCATTCTGTGCACTTGTTTCTTCAAGCACAGCCAATAAACTGCTTTGCGTTACATCTTGTAAGTTGATATCTAGCGTAGTTTCGAGATCGTACCCATGGATAGGGCGTATCATGGTATTTTCCTGCACTTGTTTCCAATTGCCTCCCACTACTTTTTGGTAGAGTGCTTGCCCATCTACCCCTTTTAACGCATTGTTAAATGAATATTCTATACCAAAACCATGTGTTTGTCTATGCGCACCAATGGTACGTTGGGCTAATTCCCTAAAGGGATTATACCGTTTATACTGTTCTTCAAAAATAACACCACCTTTGAATTTACCTTTTGCAAAAATAGGCCATTGACGCATCTTTTTTCTTTCTTCATGGGTAATATACCTACTATTGATCATCAAATATTTTTTGTTTTTTTTGCGGGCACATATAATTTTTTCTTTATAATGGTTAGCGGGAAAATCTTGATAGAAATCAGATAAATGCGTGCTCAATAGATCTATGCCCTCTTCAAATAGTTGGTCTGAACTTACTGTTGGATCTAACGCAACAGTATAGAAAGGCAAAGAAGTGGCTAATAAAGATCCTCCATGATCATAAATATTACCTCTTGATGCTAAGATAGGTCTGTATTCTAATTGAGTGACTTTTGCACAGTTCCTCCATTTATCCCCTTCGGTAAACTGTAAACTGGTTATTTTCCATGTGACAACCATCATAAAAACCACAATAGATAGTAGTATTATTCTGGCACGTAATAATATATCTTTTATAAATGGCACACTTATTTAGGTTTTTGATCTCTAATTTTATTAGGTGGAATTTTGCTTTCATAAATACCTAAAGGGGCAACCCGTTTGGCTATTTCTGATTGTTTACTATTAAACATGTAACTAGATTGTAATCCCATATATTTAACACGAAGTCCATCTACTATAGGTTCCATTTGATTGATCTTATACAACATTTTTTCGTGGTAGTGGGCATTCCAAATATAAAGCAAACCTAAAAAAAAGAGATATATTAAACGATATAAATAATAGGTCGATACGCCATGCCCAAGTGTTTTATTGAATAAATAAAGCTGCTTTTCTAAACGACCAAACAAAGTATTTTTCTTTGTTGGTTTATAAATATTCTTCCTCATTTTTTTATGGATATAAGCTTTTGTTTAATGCATTATATTTAGTCGTGTATACATTTTTATGTCTGCTGCAATTTAACCCAATTCATAAATTGAGACAAGTAAGCTGTAGTAGCTACAATATATAGTTATATGAATCATTAGACCTATTTCCTAAGTCCTAGGCCCATTTCAGTAGGCTAAAATTCACTTAAAAGCCATTTTTTTATCATAAAAGGACATAAATGATTCTATTATGTATTTTTTCTTTACTCAAACTATTATGTACAAAAACCGATGTTTGGGACTCATCTATTTACGCAATAAGGTCTAGTAATATAACTCCTGTAGTAAATCAACAATATGGAAACCATAACTACCTAGATCGTGCTTGTAGTACCTGCAAGGACGTTTATAGCGCTTACTAAGATGGAATTGCCAAAGTGGGGTTAAACAAAATAAATTTTTTGCCATTCAGAAAGATCTATCCCTAATAAACGACATAAAATATGGATGTTTCGATAATTTTTTATATGTTAAGCCCCATAGGGAAGAGTTAATTATGTGTTTATAAAATCATCCCTCTATTTTAACCTTTTTTTAATTCAAAAACTAATAAATAGGCACTTACTCAACAGGTCTTTTATACTATGCTCAATAAGATGAAGCGTTATATTAAAGCAGCTTTTCATTTTTCTAATTCAGAAACCAATGGCTTCTTTGCTATGATCATGCTAATGTTACTGTTATGTATTGCACCAAGGGCATATAAACTATATACTCAGTACTACAGTAAACCATTGGATCATAGCAAGGATATCATATTATTAGAGAAAAACTTGCTCTTATTGAAAGAAAATGCGCGTAAAGTAGATTTAATAGATATAAATATGGTTACTGCACAAGACTTGGAATCTATATCAGGATTAAAGCAAAAGCTTGCTGTTAGAATTATAAACTATCGGAATAAGTTAGGAGGATTTGTTTCATTGGATCAATATAAAGAAGTGTATGGTTTGTCTGTGCACCTTCAACGTAGATTGATGAAACAAACAACCATATCAGAAAAGTATATACCTAAACAATTATCGCTTAACGGTAGCTCTTTTAAAGCGTGGGTTGCACATCCTTATATTTCACCTGCTATAGCAAAAGCAATTGTAGACTATAGAAATCATAAACAGTTTACGACGATAGATGATATTGAAAAACTTCCTGTTTATCATTTAAATTGGGCTAAAAAAATGATGCCTTATTTATCCTTGTAAGTTACTGGCTTGGTGCTGGATGATGTGATATCTGTCTGAAAATTTGTTTTTATGGAAACAAAGTCGTTTTTTGCAACAGATAATTAGGTAAAAATTACTTCTTGCTGTAATATTGCCATAAGTTTACTATTTGTATTTTCAGAGATTTTCTGTTGTAAACATAAAAATTTATTGCCGATGCCGTTTAATCTACCACGTTTTGATGCCATAGACATTAGTTTCGTCCGTGTCATTGATATGGTGCTTGTTGGTTTCTTGGTCTATCGAATGTATAAATTGATTGAAGGCAGTATTACGGTAAAAATATCCTTTGGTTTTTTTGTTGTATACCTCCTTTATTTGCTGGTTAAGCTATTGAAACTTGAACTGCTTGGTGCTATTTTAGGAAAGTTTATTGAATTAGGTCCTGTCTTACCCGTTATTCTATTTCAACGTGAGATACGTCATTTTTTGTCAAGTATGGGCAAAGGACTCATCTCCACCAGAGAGGTTATATCAAATATTACACCTTGGTTTAAAAACAAAAAAATAGAGTTTGATGTTACTCCAGTAGTTAAAGCCGTTCAGGCATTGGGTGGTAGTAATACGGGTGCGTTGATTGTCTTTACGAAAGATGCTGATCTTAGGAATTATGAAGAATCTGGTGATTTAATTAATGCTGTAGTTTCTTCTAGGTTATTACTAGCTATATTTAGCAAATATAGCCCATTACATGATGGTGCAGTCATTATTCATGACAATAAGATTGTAGCTGCAAGATGTATTTTGCCAGTTACTGAGAATATAAGTATAGCTGCAAATTTTGGATTACGTCACAAAGCGGCTATTGGCATTACAGAAGTAACAGATACACTTGTTCTAATTGTTTCAGAAGAATCTGGTCAGATATCCATAGCTAGAAATGGAAAAATGGAAAATAACCTATCTGCACAGGAAGTTAGAAGTGCTATCAAGGATTACCTTAGTACTACTTGAAGGGCATAGTAAGTAGTATTTTACTAAAAAATCATTCACCAGGTTTATTTATCATTGGCACGGAATCAAGCTTCTAACACAAAGAGCCGTATGAAGCGATCGGTTCACGTACAGCTCTGTGTGGAATTCCTTAGCGACTCGATAAATTTTATCCCTCTTTGCTCAGCTGAATTGTTAATGTCACATCGTTTACGTAGATGGTAGATCCTGTTGTAAGTTGTGGTATGCATTTCAGCAGTGTCGCTTGTGTTTCTGCACAAATATAGTCTTTGTATAACGCAATAACATCACAAATGCTTTTAGCGTCTTCTTGTATTTTAATAGTTATTTTATCTTGTACCTCAAAATTTAGCTCTTTGCGTAGTTTCTGAATTTGATGCACTACTTCACGTGCAATGCCTTCCTCCTGTAATCCCTTATTGATGATAATATCTAATGCAATAGTCATGGTGCCTTCTGTCGCCACACACCAACCTGGAATATCTTCTGTAATAATAAGTACATCTGATAGATTCAGTATAATGGTTTCGCCTTCAATGCACAATAGGTGTGTATTTCCTTGTTCTAATTCATGTATTTCATCTTGATTAAGTGATAAAATAGCTTCAGCAAGAGGCTGCATCTTGTCTTTATAGCGTTTACCTAAAACGGGGAAATTAGGTTTAGCTTTTTTATGTATTAGATGGTTGGTGCTATCTAAATAATCTACTTTTTTTACATTAATTTCTGATTTGATTAGTTCTTCCAGGTCAGCTATCGATTCCATATCTGTTAAATATCTAGAGAAAATTTTTACACACTGTAGTGGTTGACGCACTTTAATTTTATATTTCTTTCTTAAAGAGTGGGCTAGTGAAACAATGGTTTGTACTTGACGCATCTGGCTCTCTAACGTTACATCTACAAAGCTTTCTTCTACTAGAGGAAAATCCAATAGATGAACGGAGCTATGGCTTTCTTTTTCTGAAACACTATTGAGCGCCTTATAAAGATAGTCAGCATAAAAGGGGGCTATTGGTGCCATAAGTTTGCTGACCGTTATGAGGCAATGGTACAATGTTTGGTAGGCAGCTTCCTTGTCTTTGTCTTGGCTATTTTTCCAAAATCTTTTTCTATTTAGGCGTACATACCAATTACTTAAATCATCTATAACAAAATCTTGAATGGCCCTAGCGGCTAATGTTGGTTCATAGCTTTCATAAAAATCTGTTACTATGCCAACCAAGCTGTTACAGCGAGACATAATCCATTGATCACTTTTGTTCAGATCACTGTTATTCAATCTTTCTGACTTAAAATAAAAGTGATCTAGATTGGCATAAAGTGCAAAGAAATTATACGTACTATGCAGTGTAATAAAAAACTTTCGAGTTACCTCTTCTATACCTACTAGATCGAATTTTAGGTTATCCCATGGATTGGCATTACTGATCATATACCAACGAACAGCATCTGGGCCATATTTCCCTAAGACTTCCATTGGATTAATGGTATTGCCTATGCTTTTGGACATTTTGTTGCCATTTTTATCCAAAACAAGTCCGTTTACTACGATATTTTTAAAAGCAGGTATTTCAAAAATCATCGTGGAAATAGCATGTAGCGTAAAGAACCATCCCCGTGTTTGGTCTATACCTTCAGCTATGAAATCTGCAGGGAAACTTTTCTCAAATATTTCTTGATTTTCAAATGGATAGTGCCACTGTGCACATGGCATTGCACCGGAGTCGAACCAAACATCTATCACAGCTGTTTCACGGTACATGGGTAGTCCATTGCTACTCACTAAGATAATATCATCTACATAAGGCCGATGTAGGTCAATATCAGCTGGAAGTGGATTTTTCATATAGCCAGCTAGTATCGCTTGATCTACTTCAAAGGTAAGTTCTGCTATGGAGCCAATACATTTCTCTTCTTGTTGATCAACGGTACGCCAGATGGGTAATGGAGTGCCCCAGTAGCGCTCACGACTGAGATTCCAGTCTACTAGGTTTTCTAGCCAATTCCCAAATCTACCTTTACCAACAGAAGTTGGCTTCCATTGAATGGTGTTATTTAATGCTACAAGTAGTTCCCGATATAGCGTTGTTTTGATAAACCATGAATCTAATGGATAATACAAAATAGGTTTATTTGTTCGCCAACAGTGGGGATAGCTATGTTCATATTTTGCTACTTTAAAAGCTTTATTTTCTTGTTTTAGCTTGGTTGTAATCAATAGGTCTACGGCTGGCAGGTCTGTGTCATTCTCATACTCTTTTTTTACATAACGTCCTGCAAAATCAGCAATTTCCGAAACAAAACGTCCTTGTTTGTCTACAATTGGAACTGCTTCACCTTCCGTGTTGGTTACCCTGATTGCAGAGATATTTTCTTTTTGAGCGATACGATAGTCATCCGCACCAAATGTAGGTGCAATGTGTACGATACCAGTACCCTCTGTAGTAGTTACAAAATCACCTGCAATGACTTTAAAGGCATCTCCTTGTGGTGCTACATAGGGTAAGAGTTGTTCATAATATAACCCTATTAGTTCTGATCCTGTGTAGCTTTCTGTAATTTCCCAAGGGAGTACTGTACTATCTTCTTGATGATGTTGTTTATGAGTGGCAACAGCTGTTTGGGGGGCTGTAAAAAAACGTTCTACAGCATCTTTTGCTAAGATTACTTGCACGGGAAGGTGTGTATAAGGATTAATAGTAGCTACTTTGACATATTCTATAGCAATTCCTACTGCTAGTGCACTATTCGCTGGTAGTGTCCATGGAGTAGTGGTCCATGCTAAAAAATACACATTTTCTTTATCTCTTATCTTAAACTGTGCAACAATGGAAATGTCTTTTACAAGTTTATAGCAGCCTGGTTGGTTGAGTTCATGCGAACTTAAACCTGTTCCTGCAGCAGGAGAATAGGGTTGTACAGAATATCCCTTATAAATTAGTTCTTTGTTATAGAGTGCTTTTATTAAATACCAAACAGATTCAATATAATTTCTATCATAGGTTATATAAGGCTGTGTATTGTCTTTCCAGTATCCAAGCTCTTTATTCATTGCCTCCCATTCACTGGTATAAGTCATAACCGTTTCTCTACACTGCTCATTGTAGTCAATGATGCTAATTTTTTTACCAATATCTTCCTTTGTTATGCCTAATTTTTTTTCGACCTGAAGTTCTACGGGTAGACCATGGGTATCCCAACCACTTTTACGACGTACGTAGTAGCCTTGCATGGTTTTATATCTTGTAAAGATATCTTTTACGGTCATGGCGAGAATATGGTGTACACCTGGTGCACCATTGGCTGAGGGGGGGCCTTCAAAAAATACAAATGGTTCTTGACTTGCACGTTGTGTTACAGAATTCGTAAATGTCTTATTTTCTTCCCAAAACGTTCTGATTACACCTGCAACATCTGATAAATGGAGTTGGGGGTGTTCCTGGTATTTTTTCATATGTATACGCAATTTTTATCTTGATAGATAAAATCTTAATTATTTAATGACTATGGCAGTTTCAAATTTAACGAAAAAGTTTGATAGAAAAGCGTAAGATAATGTAAATATACTCTTGAGACCGTTTGGAAAATGAAATGTATGGTAATGCTTAGACTATAAAGCATACGTATTTAATTTCAACGATCTAAAAATACAGCTTTGATATTTCATTTCACGTGATGAACAGTATGCTTAACGGTGTCTTCTTTTTCTAGAATTGGAATCTTGACTATTGTTGTCTAGTAAAGGGATATTGGTCCATTTAGCCGTTTGCGGAAACAAAATGTTAGCGGTTCTAGCATCACGTGTTGTTTGATCTTTTTTTACTGGCTTCATTCCAAATCTACCAGGCATGCCTCCATTTAAACCAGCTAGCAATTGATAATGTGAGGTGTTTGCTAGCGTAATATGGATTGTGTTTATAGGTAATTCTGGGTAAGATGTATGTATAATAGATCCGTCAGCTAAATAACTGATAAAGCCGGTTCTATCTTTACCACTTTTACAACTAAACAGCACAGATGCTTTTGATTCGCTTTTACGTTCCTCTAATATGGTTTTACACGCAATATAATCAGCTGCAATATCAGCATAATGATTACCAGACACGTTTATGCTTTGGCGTGAAACATGTTTTTTATCAGATTTTTCAGAAAACTGTTTCAGTATATCTAACTTCTCAAAATAAGTTTTATTTAATAGGTTTGGATATTTTTCTTTATAATTATTGGCTTCTTGCACAAGATTATTTACATGATCTTTATATATGGGTATTGTACCTATTCCAAGCCCATTTATTGGTAAATACATAAAATCTTTCCCTACTATCTGTTCCATTTGTTCCACAATATGTTTTTCATTATAACCAAGACGTTCTATAATAACCTTATTATTTAAGGACATTACTTCTACTGTTTTTTTTCTAGAATGTTCTAATATTTGTTGCCAGTTATTCGTAGCTATATCATTACTAACATTTATATTATTACTGATAGATGGATTTGGAACGAATGAAGCGAATGCGCCACTATGATAGTAACGAGCCAATACAATTTCTTGGCCATTTTTACGCATGATCAATCTTTTTCTGTACGCATTTTTGCATCCGGGAATATTTCGAATTTGAGTAGGAATATAGTGGTTTCCATCTAAAAATTTATCAAAATATGTATCAATGAGTTTTTGCTCAAAAGAATCCAAACGTTTATACCAATCAGCTTCTTTTCTGTTTTTATAACTGGATTGTTGTTCTTGTGTTAGTTTTAACCATTTTTTGTCTTCTAAGGCAAACTCTTTATCTTCAATTTTAAATTTGGTAGTGATATTGTAGTGTATATCATCCAGTCCGACGTAATTTTCTGCCAGTCTTAACTTCTCATTTATTTCATTTTCTGTTAGTTCTGTAAAGACATTTTTTTTAAGATAGGATACTGTCTTGGTGTTTATTTGTTGTAGTTTGTTTATACAAAAAATTTCATTTTCTTGTACATAGATATGCCTAAAATTGTCCATAAACCTATTGGCCGTGATATCCATTTTTTTGCCATCCTTTCCATACAGTTCACATATTTTTTTTGCCGCACGGAGTATATTCAGTACTTGTATGGCATAATCTTCTGCAGCGTACACCTTTCCATTTGCATTTGTAGCATCTCGTACCAGTGTGTCTCCTTGAAGGATCCACTTAATACCTCTTTGTATATCAGTGGCTTTTCTTAGTTTTTCAATCTCGTCTTTAAAGTTAAAGTTTGTGTGTGAGGCTGTTCTTTCGTTTAGTTCGTCATCAACATCGTATCCAGAGTCGTATCCAGAGTCATTACTGTCATCTTGTAATTTTCTTTTTTTATATTTTGGTTCATCAGTACTCCATTCATCCAAAGCTCGTTTTTTAGTTTCTTGAAAGGGTGCATAGTCATTCTTGCTACAACTCCACGCTTGTAATAAAAAGGACGTTATACTTAATAAGGCTATATGTTTTCTAAGGTATACCACTGTTTTTTTATTTTTATATATAATTAACTATTAGGTATTTAGATTAAGAAATATTTAAAACACCATATATTAATATGCATTTTTTAAATCAATTAGTCAAGCAGGTATTCAAATAATACATCATTTAGTTGGTTTTGAGTGTGCCAATGATTTAGATTTCTCTTTTGTGTTCTTGACACACTAAACCACCACCAATTGGAATAGCGCCATTAGTGCTTGAATCAGTAATCTTTCGACTAACAGTCAAAAGCGCTAACCTATCTGTATGGTGTACAACTATCTGATTTTTAGTGTTATAAGCGTAGCAATAGCAAATAAAAGGCTTAGAATAAGAAAACGTGTTACGATCTTTGATTCATGCCATCCTAGTTTCTGATAGTGATGATGTAGAGGAGCCATTTTGAATACTCTTTTGCCTATTCCATATCTTTTTCTTGTGTATTTGAAATAACTAGTTTGTACTATAACAGATACATTTTCCAATAAGAAGATGCCGCATAAGATTGGAATTAATAATTCTTTTCGAATGCAAATGGCTACTACTGCAATAATGGCACCAACGGTTAGGCTTCCTGTATCACCCATAAATATTTGTGCAGGGTAGGTATTGTACCAAAGAAAACCTATGCATGCTCCCACAAATGCACAGCAAAAAATAGCGAGCTCTCCTAAGTTTGGGATATACATAATATTCAAATATTTTGCAAATACTATATGGCCAGACAAATAAGCAAGTACTGCCAACGTAGTGCCAACAATAACAGACGTACCTGCAGTCAGCCCATCAAGTCCATCCGTTAAATTTGCTCCATTTGAAACGGAGGCAATAATAAAACAAACCACCAACATATAAAGTATCCATGTATAATTTTTGCTACCCAATAGCATAGCACTTATTTGGGCATAGTCAAGTTCATTACTTTTAAAAAATGGGATCGTTGTTTTGGTAGACTTTACGTCGTTATAAGCGGGAGAGGGGACTGGGTCGTTTAGTACTGTAGATATTTCATGGGGAGTTATAGATAGCTCACGTATTACCACATCTTTATGAAAGAAAAGAATGGTGCTCACTGTAATGCCTAAAAAGATTTGTCCCAATAATTTTATCCATCCACTTAGTCCATTTTTCTTTTTTTTAAAGACTTTGATATAATCATCCAAGAATCCTACTATTCCCATTAAGACCGTTGTTATTAGGAGTAGAATAATATAAATATTATGCAACTTTGAAAAAAGCAGGGTCGGTATAACTGTAGCAAGAATAATGAGTATCCCTCCCATCGTCGGAGTCTTTGATTTAATTCCTATATATTCTTTCCCCAATCCAAGAAATCGATTAGACTCTAATATTTGCTTTCTGTTTAAAAAATTTATAAAAAACTGTCCTAATAAAAAAGTTATTACAAAAGAGCTCATTGTAGCCATAGCTGCTCGAAAAGAGATATATTTAAAAAGACCTGTTCCAGGCCAATGAAACGTAGTATGTAAATACTTAAATAAGTAGTATAACATGTATTAGTTGTTTTCCTTAAAGTCTACAGGTGCAAAAGTCATCTAAAATTTTTCTAGCGTAACTAGGGGAAAAATTACAACAAATCTTCTACTGTTTTATACTCTTCAGAAAAGCTAATTATAAACGCTGATTTAGAAGCTTGAATCCATTGATGAATGGCTTTATTTTTCTTTTGCTGTAGTAAAAAATAGCGTATTTTTTCATAATCTTGCGCTAGATTCATCATATGTGGCTCCACTTTTTGTTTCAAGTATAGTAATTGCCAGCCAACCCTATGTTGGATATTGACCAGTTGAGGTGTACTTATATCTCCTGGGTTAAGACCATCAACAGCAAAATATATTTCTGGATCTAATTTATCTGCAGGAAGTGTTGTACTAGGGAGAGATTCTGTTTCATGTTCATTGGCAGTAATTAACCCACCATCCAAAACGGTGTCTTTATCTTCTGAGTATTGTTTTACAGCTACATCAAAGGTTAGTGTTCCCCTCACTATCTTTTCTCGGATTTTATTTATTTCATCTTTAGCAAGATCTATTTCATTTTGTGTTGGTGAAAGCATTAGTAAAATATGACGGGTATTATATTTTTCTTTCTTTCTATCAATTAATTGTATAAGATGCAGACCAAACTCAGACGCTACAGGATCACTTATTTCTCCAATTTTGAGCTTTAGTGCGGCTGATTCGTAATCGGGTGATAACATTCCCGTAGCCATCCAACCAATTTCTCCTCCTTTTGATGCAGAACCAGGATCATTAGAATATTGTTTTGCAAGATCTGCAAAAGTAGCACTGTTATCCATAAGTTGTTTTTTTAACAATAAAAGCTGCTGCTTAGCTTTTTCTTTTCTATCTACAGACACTTTAGGGTAAATAATGAGCCGGCGAATTTCAAAAGAGGCCGGATAGTATTCCCGTTTATGTGATGGCAACGCCTCAAAATAGCTTTGCACCTCTGCAGGAGTTACTACAATATGTTCTGTAATGTTATGTTTAGCTTTCATAGCTAAATACCTTTCCTCAAGTCGTCGCTTTAACTCTTTTTTAATATTACCTATAGGTTGATTGAAATACTGAACTAATTTTTCTTCCGATCCTGATTGTCTTATCATTTGTGCTATAGTATGATCACAATTACGTTGAATATATGTTTCAGGTACTTTAGTATTGGTTAAAGCAGCCTTTGCTAAGAGCATTTTATTTAATACCAACTCTCGCAATACATTTTTCTTGACGGACTCATCAACGGAGTGTCCTTGTATTATTAGCTGTTTGCACGCTTCTTCCACTTCAGAATGCAAAATTATTTCTTGATTTACAGTGGCCACTACTTTATCTAGGAGCAAGGAATCATTTGACCAAGCAACTAAGGGAAAATAGGAGACAATAATCGTAAGGCTGTAAATGATTTTTTTAGTTAACATGGATAACACAAGTATTGTTTTTTTTAGCATTTTCTAATAATTTTTCTTTTATCTGGCTAGCCAAAGCTAAACGTCTTTTATGTAAAATAATGGTTTTGATTCGTTCTTCCATTAATGCTAATGGGGCGATACCTGGTGCTATTTTATATTCATCTATTTTTAAAAAATAAATACGTTTGCGACTGGGAACGTGAATAAATTTGTTCGTTTTTAATAATCTAGTTGCATCTCCAAGAGGCTGAAATCCTATTTTACGTAAAACAAATTCCCAGGAAATCCATTTGCTAGACTCTAAGATTACCGTATTCATATACGGTTTACAATATGTTTCTAATTTTTTCCTATCGATAGGTTTTGTAGAAAGCATTAGAGATTTAATAGCATTGATACCCGTCGCTTTTTTAGGCATTGACAAAAATGTTCCTTTTACTATGTCGCAATTAAGTATAAAATCATTTGGATTATTGTTGTAATAATTGGCTATTTCATCTAATGATACATCACTGTTTAATTCTTGATTTACGAATTTTTCCAGAATATGGTGAGCAAGTAAATCATTTTTATAATCATTAATTTTATCTTCAACTAGAGGCTGAATCTCATGACTATGGCTTGTGCCATATGCGATAAGTAGCTGTCTACAAGCCCACTCTTTTATATATTGAGGTGACTTATCAGTAGTTTCAGGACATGTATCATTTAGTAACTCTATATCGGATGGATATAAATATTGATTACCTACACGGGCAATAAAAGGATCATTAGAAATTGTTTTATTTTGCTTCCAAATATTGCCATAACGGATGCCAAAGTAAATAGTAATCAATAATAATAAGATGCCATACGTAAGGAGCCTCTTTAAACGATACATGCTCAAATTATCAATAAAACGTAATGGTAAAATTAAATAATGTTCTTAGCGTATTATTGTTCCTATTCATATCCCTCTTTCCGACGTTTCATGTACAATATTAAGAAAGAGGGATATGGATCTTTATTTTTTCTTCTTAGCAGATGTAGACGCTTTACTTGAGCTCTTTTGTTTTGGAGCTGTCGTTTTACTATCTTGATTTTGAGGGCCTATAACAGGAGGCGTTACCTCTTGTTTAGCTTCTTCTTTCTTGAGTTCTTCTAATATAAGCTCTGAAATATCAAAGCTTTTTTGAGCAAAAAGTATAATAGGACTTACATCTATAGCTTGATTGAGCACAATACTATAATTATGTTGTTCAGAAATTTTATGAATAGCCTCTTGAATACGGTTTTGAATTGGGGCTATAATCTCTTTGTATTTTCGATCTATTTTAATATACTTTTGCTCATCCAGCTCTTGAATAACTGATTGTAGCTTATTGAGTTCTAAAGATATCTGTTTCTTTTGAGCTTCTGTGAGTGTACTCTCCTGCTGTCTGCAATTCTCAACTTTTTCGTGATAATCAGACAATTTAGATTGAAGTTGGTTTTCTAACTGTTTCTGAAAGCTTTGCATTTCAGCATTCTTTTTTTGAGCTTCTGGTAAATTGTTATAAACATGGCGTAAATCTACATACCCAATTTTCAGGGCAGATGCGGCTGTATCAGTGTGTGTAGCAACAAGAGTAGCGTCATCTGCTTTAGTACCAACATACGTGCATGTAGCAAATCCCAATGCACATAAAAATTTATAGTTCATAATAATTATAGTCTAGATTTTAACGTTTGAAAAAAAGTAACATTTCCTTTTTATCTGCTTTGGCTTTGAAATTATATCAATAAAATCAATAAGTCAGAATATAGTGAAACCAACTTACAAAAACTTTTACTAAAGAACAAATCCTATATATTTGTTATATATGGGGAAAGGCTATCTAACAAACATTATTATAGCCCTAGTTCTATTTACTAAGATTTTTTCTAATTGTTTTTCAGTTAAAAGATATTGCAATAGAAGGGAAACTCTATGTAGATTATCAGATTAAATTCAAAATCTTTCAAAAATAGGATGCAAAACTTAGTTTCTTTGGTATTTTTTTTAACTTAGTCTAGTCCTTATTAACTCAAAAAAAAGCTTAATTATGAAAAAATATGTCCGTGCCTTTTTACCATCAGAATTCTCTATAACAGATTGGTCTTCTATTCAGCCTTTTTACGATAATCTACTTACAAGAGATATTTCTTCGGAAGAAAGTCTAAAAAAATTTCTAGCTGACTGGAGTGAACTAGAAGGAGTGATCGCAGAAGATGGAGGATGGCGTTATATCCATACTACTCGAAATACCACTGATTTGGCAGCCAAAGAATCTTATGAATACTTTATTACAAAGATAGAGCCTTATCTGGCTCCTGTTACAGATCTATTGCATAGAAAAGTTCTAGCGGCAAAAGATATTGCGTTACTACGTCAAAAACCTAGATATGATATTTTTGTTAGAAAAATAGAAAACGATTTGCGTTGTTATAGAGAAGAAAACATACCAATTCATACAGATATTCACCTCAATGCAAGAATATATGGTGCTATAGTAGGTTCTATGGTTATAGAAGTAGAAGGCAAAGAGCTCACCCTACAGCAAGCTGCTGCGCATGTAGAATCTACAGATAGACCCTTTCGAAAAACCGTTTATGATGCAATACAAAAATGCAGACTGCAACATAAAGATGCATTGGATACACTTTATTCCAAACTGATTCAACAACGCCATAGCCTAGCAGTCAATGCCGGATTTGATAACTTTAGGGATTACGCTTTCGTATCTATGCATCGGTTCGACTATACGCCACAAGATTGTTTTACCTTTCATACTGCTATTAAAGAAGAGATTGTGCCATTGCTAAATGAGTTAGCCAAAGAACGTAAAGAAAAGCTTGGCTTAGCAGTATTGCAGCCATTTGACCATGCCGTTGACATAGAAGGACGACAACCACTACGTCCTTTTACAGATGCAGCAGAGTTACTACATAAAGCAACTACTTCTTTACAATCTATACAACCTTTCTTTGGACACTGTTTAAAGATCATGCAAGAAATGGGGCATTTAGACTTAGCGTCACGTAAAGGAAAAGCACCAGGTGGTTACAATTATCCTTTAGATGAAACAGGTGTACCCTTTATTTTTATGAATGCTGCTTCTACATTGAAAGATGTATTAACCATGTTTCATGAAAGTGGACATGCTGTACACGCCTTTTTGGTTCATGAACTAGAATTGAATGTTTTTAAACATTGTCCATCAGAAATTGCAGAATTAGCCTCCATGTCTATGGAGTTACTTAGTATGCCCTACTGGAATGTTTTTTTCAGCGATCAGAAAGATTTAAATCGTGCTAAAAAAGATCATCTTATCCACGTTATTAGTCGTTTGCCTTGGATGGCTGCTATTGATGCTTTCCAACATTGGGTTTATGAACACCCCACCCATACGTTACAAGAACGAGAAGATAATTGGAATCGTATATTTAGTGATTTTTCAGACAATATAACAGATTGGAATGGTTATGAAGATGTAAAATGTAATTTGTGGCAAAAACAACTCCATCTTTTTGAGGTTCCATTTTACTACATTGAATATGCTATTGCACAGCTTGGCGCTATTGGGGTGTGGAAAAATGCACAAGAAAATCAAAAGGATGCATTGAATAATTATCTTAACGCATTAAAATTAGGCAATACGGAATCCATGCGTACCATTTACCAAACTGCTGGTGTTCGTTTTGATTTTAGTAGGGCACATATTCGTTCTCTAGCACAATTTGTGCGTGAGGCTTGGTCTAAGTTATAAGAAATGATTTCAACAAAGGTAGGTGATATTTTTAAGAGATTAACTTTTTTATTAAATTCATCCTTCATTGTTGGTATTTTTTGATTGAGATAAATATAATTTGGAAACCAATCTTATAGCTTATTCGATCAATAAAAGGATTGATTTTTATTCATTATAAATAATAAATAATATGGAAATAATAGAGATTTTAGGGTATAAAAGAGCAAATCTCGGTAAAGCTGAATCTAAAAAATTAAGGATAAATGCACAAGTACCAGGTGTATTATATGGAGGGCAAGAACAAATACATTTTTATGTGCCTATGGTACTTTTACGTGATTTAATTTATACACCAAATGCCTATTTTGTGGATCTAAATATTGAAGGTGTTGTATATAGATGTATTTTAAAAGAAATTCAGTTCCATCCCGTAAGTGAAATGATCTTACACGTAGACTTCCTGCAAATTTTTGATGACAAAAAAATCAAAATGGAAATTCCTGTAGCATTTGTAGGAAAAGCTATAGGTGTAGCCAAAGGAGGTGTTCTTTCCAAGAAACAAAGGAAATTAGCTGTTTTTGGATATCCTAAACATATTCCATCTATAATAGATGTGGACGTTTCTAACCTTGACTTAGGCAATATTTCACGTGTACATCAAATTCAAACAGAAGGTTTTACCATTTTGGCATTACCGAGTACACCCGTAGCCTCTATTGAAATTCCAAGAGCATTACGTAGTGCAGCAAGTAAGGAAGAAAAAAAGGGCAAGAAGTAACAACAACAAAGCATGTTTGCTATATGAATTATCAATAATTTATATTTGCTGTTTTAGGGAAGATAGTATTTAGTCAGCTTTAAGGTCTTTTCTAGAAGACAGTATTACTTTTAACACATGTTTTCATAAGATCTACTTTGCTGTAAACCGCCTGCCAGCGGTTTACAGCAATACATCTAAAGTAAATTGCTTTGAAACTATTACTTATTGGATTGGGAAATATTGGTGCAGCATATGTCCACACTAGACATAATATTGGATTTATGGTTGTTGATCATCTGGCTATCCAACAAAATGTTGGCTTTTCTACAGATCGACTGGCTTATATTACCTCCTTTGATTTCAATAATCATAAGGTCTATATGATTAAACCCACTACCTATATGAATGATAGTGGTAAAGCTGTAAAATATTGGTTAAATACCTTAAAAATACCCATAGAACAGAGTTTAACCATTGTAGATGACATTACACTTCCATTTGGGACTATACGTCTACGTGCAAAAGGATCTGATGCAGGCCACAATGGTTTAAAGAGCATTGCACATTCTTTGGGTGTAGATGCTTATCCCCGTCTTCGTGTGGGAATAGGGAATCATTTTCCTAAAGGGATGCTTGCAGAATTTGTTTTAGGTAATTTTTTGCCTATCGAATTAGAAGGGCTGCCACTATTATTAGAGCATACAAAAGAAATACTAATCACTTGGTGTAAGGCTGGTATGGTTCATACTATGAATCAATTTAATAAAGTCAAAACGTATCAACAAACTACTTTGTAATATTCTTATTATTATAGACCTGTTTCATAAGTGGCTATTTATTAGTTTTTGAGTGATGGTTAAATTATATAATGCCATTTAAGCCAAATAAGAAAAATATAAAACAACTAAATGCAGGAAATAGATAAAAAGGGATAATAATTTCTTTGAAAAGATGAGGTAAGAAAAGAGAGAATTGACTCACTCTATAAAAGAGATATTCCAGCCGCACCTTCCGGTACGGCTACCTTGTTACAACTTAGTCCCAGTCGCTGGTCTAACACTAAACAGCTCCTTTTACGGCCACTGTCTTCAAGCTCTACCAACTCCCATGGCTTGATGGGCGGTGTGTACAAGGTCCGAGAACGTATTCACCGCGTCATTGCTGATACGCGATTACTAGCGATTCCAACTTCATGGGGTCGAGTTGCAGACCCCAATCCGAACTGAGACATGCTTTTGAGATTTGCATCTTGTTACCAAGTAGCATCCCTCTGTACATGCCATTGTAGTACATTTGTAGCCCTGGGCATAAAGGCCATGATGACTTGACCTCGTCCTCTCCTTCCTCCCGCTTGCACGGGCAGTCTACTTAAAGTCCCCACCATTACGTGCTGGCAATTAAGTAAAAGGGTTGCGCTCGTTATAGGACTTAACCCAACACCTCACGGCACGAGCTGACGACAGCCATGCAGCACCTTGTATTCCGTCCCGAAGGAACCCTCAATTTCTCAAGGTTGCAAAATACATTCTAGCCCAGGTAAGGTTCCTCGCGTATTATCGAATTAAACAACATACTCCACCGCTTGTGCGGACCCCCGTCAATTCCTTTGAGTTTCACCCTTGCGAGTATACTCCCCAGGTGGATTACTTAACGCTTTCGCTTGGACACGTACAACTACGTTGTACATATCTAGTAATCATCGTTTACGGCGTGGACTACCAGGGTATCTAATCCTGTTTGCTCCCCACGCTTTCGTGCCTCAGCGTCAGTTCAAGACCAGTAAGCTGCCTACGCTATTGGTATTCCTTATGATATCTAAGCATTTCACTACTACACCATAAATTCTACTTACCTCTTCTTGACTCAAGCCTACCAGTATCAATCGCAGTTCTAGCGTTAAGCACTAGGATTTCACAACTGACTTAATAAGCCGCCTACGCACCCTTTAAACCCAATAAAACCGGATAACGCTTGCACCTTCCGTATTACCGCGGCTGCTGGCACGGAATTAGCCGGTGCTTATTCTTACAGTACACTCAAGAGCCCCCGCAGGGACTTTTTTGTTCCTGTACAAAAGCAGTTTACAACTCAGAGAGCCTTCATCCTGCACGCGGCATGGCTGGTTCAGGCTTGCGCCCATTGACCAATATTCCCTACTGCTGCCTCCCGTAGGAGTCTGGCCCGTATCTCAGTGCCAGTGTGGGGGATCTTCCACTAAGAACCCCTACCCATCATCGCCTTGGTGAGCCATTACCTCACCAACTAACTAATAGGACGCATGCTTATTTTACACCGCCGGAGCTTTCATCTTTCTAACATGCGCTAAAAAGATAATATGGGGTATTAATTTCCGTTTCCGGAAGCTATCCCCCTGTGTAAAGCAAATTGCATACGCATTACGCACCCGTACGCCGGTCGCCGGCAACACCGAAGTGTCCCGCTGCCCCTCGACTTGCATGTATGAGGCCTGCCGCTAGCGTTCATCCTGAGCCAGGATCAAACTCTTCTTTCTATTATTTATTAACGGTTCCCAAATAAATTGGGAATTATTTTTTTGAGCCACACATTCTCTCTCTATAATACTCATTTTTTTCAAAATGAGCTTCTTACCTACATCAATTTCAAAGATCTTTAAAAGCTGGTTAACCGGTTCTAACTCCTGTCAACCAATTAGCTTCAAAACAAAGTTACATACTTTTTTTAAAATTACAATAGCCTTTGTAAAGAAAAAAAGAAATATGGTTATATATTTTATATATACATTTAATAATCAGTGAAATATTTCTTCAGTAAGATATTGCTTTTTTTCTTTGACAGTGGCCGTGTGTCAAGAACACATCTGACTTCTAATGGATAGTTAATAAATAGAGGGACCTTGCTTTCTTGAGCTAACTGCCATTCCTTCGTAAAAAGGCATCGTGCTCTATTAAGACAGGCTCTTCTAGGTTTTCAGGTATGTTTATACACTCGAACCCCAATGAAGGGCAAAATCCTCCTGATATAACATCTGTGTTTGTCTATTCCCTTCTACAACGCACAGAATACATCAACTCCATCATAAGTTATTTACAGGGCCTTAATCACTTCAAGCTTGCGAACTTCTTGCCTGTAGGTTCCTTTGTCTACGTCTAACAGTATCTCAGGTATCAAACACGATATATTGTAAATAATTATGCTAGTTTCTTTGCGCTTACCCATTTTTTTTCTGTTAACTGCATACGTGAGTAATGGGTAACCATCATGGCTATACCGTTGACTAACATACAAAAAAGGCTCCATTTATGTCTATTGTAGGTTCAACCCATATTTTCCAGACTATTATAGATAATGCACCAACAACCATACCTGTTAAGGCTGTTTTTGCATCACCTTTAAATCCTAAAACAGCGAAGATAAAGGGGGCAGTAGCTATCGGTACAGAAAAGTCCAAAGCAAGCTTGAGCAACTCTAACAAATCTGTACAATAAAAGGTTAATACCATGGCACACATACCTACAATGATAGAGGCAGATTGCGCAAAAGCAAGTTTTTGCGCAGAAACGATTGCTCCCTTTCTCCACATAGGCTCTATAATATCATGACTTACCATAACTGCACAAGCATTAAGATGAGAATCAGCTGTAGACATGGCCAGAGCAAGGAAACCAATGTAGAAAAAACTTTTAAAACATGGAGGAATATGATCTATAATATATTCCCAAACATCCTGAATAGGTAGATTAGGAGCGTTTACAAAGACAGCTATGCCTACCAAAAGCATAAAACTTATGATAACAAGGCTGCATATACTAGCATACAGAAATCCTTTTTTTGCTTGCATAGTACTAGAAGCCATATAAACCCTTTGTAGTATCGGTGGGCTTATAACAAATGCCAATCCAGATAAACCCAAAGAAATCACAGATAATAAATTGGCACTCCAGCTAAAAACATGGGAATATTGAAATTTTTCTTGTGTTCCTAAAAGAGAAACAACCTCTATTATTGATTTCCCCGTTTGCTGAAACAGCAACCAAGCCAATATAGGTATAATGATGATAAAAGTTATTAATTGAAATATATCGGTATAGGTTACTGCACGAACCCCTCCCCAAGCGGTATAGGTAATAAATATTAAAGTGGCAAGCGTAGTCATTATTCTGGGATGAAACAGATCTGTATATACACTAATGGCATGCGCCATTACATGAATTTGCATGGCAAGAATAGCAATAGAACCCATCACATTACATACTGCCGTAACAACCCTAGGCATACAACCATATATACTTCCTATAGTTTCTGCTATAGAAAGGTGATGCATAAATGGCTTCATTCGTCCTGCAATCAGACTGGTAATCCATAAGGTTACAGCTATCAACACCGAAAACATGATCCAATATAAGCCCTGCTTATGTACATACTGTACAGTTCTTATAAATCCCCCTCCTCCAAAAGCTGTAGCCAATATAGTAGCTACCAGTGTAGCGGTTGAAAAATTTTTTCGACCTACAGCATAGTCACTAAAAGTGGTCAGGACTTTCGCACTTTTAGTTAAAAACACTGTTTATAGACTAGTCTATAAAATAGAGAAATGTTAATATTATTGATTATCAATACTATAAAACATGTCCATGTCTAAAAATGCAAACACAATTATCTGTTTTGCGAAAGTCCTGGTGGTAACTTTACGACCAAAATATAGGCCTATCCGTAATGTAATCTGCAAAAAAAATATTACTACAAGTAATACAACACTTGATAAATCCATCATCCATAGAAAGTATAAATTGGCTTCTTTTCTTTAAAAGAAAATGCATAAACAATCATGGGGACCTATACCATACTCTTTGTAGTTTGGAAATTTTAGCTAACATGATATAACAGTCTTTATTTGTATGTTTTACAATTACTTACAATACAATCTGTTATAAAAACATGACTTGAAAATAGTGCACCCTCCTAATACATAGAGCACTAATTTATGCAAAAAACCCAGTACTAGCCTTACATAATAAACTAATTATAGAGCACAAAATACTTGACACTTTGAACTCAATTCAGTATAGGTAACTTTTTTTACAAAAACAAATTTTTAATCTTTTTGTAACAAGCATGTGTAAACTTGATGCTTATTACGAATTATATGGCATGCTATTTTTTATAGGGTATTTACATAATACATGGTAAAAATTGCTCATTTTTAAATTAAGATCGGTACTTCCATTTAAGTCTTACCATGATTAAGGAGCCAATCGTTAGCAACAAATTTGTTAGTAAAAGCGGTTTATCACTAGTCATCATCCCATAAAGGGTCCAACTAATGGAAGAGATCGTTAGATTTAAAAGCATGAGCATAGATATGTCTTTAACAGATTTGGTTCTATATGACTGGATAATTTGAGGAAATATTGAAATAACTGCTGTAAACGAGCCCACACATGCAACGACATCTAACATAGTGACAGAACAGCAACTCATGAATTAATAAGAGGCAAATAAGACAGATAAAAACTGTACCAGGAGCGGGGATCGAACCCGCATGGCCAAAGGCCACAAGATTTTAAGTCTTGCGTGTATACCAATTCCACCATCCTGGCAAAATCTCTTAAATCTAGACTACGTAATGCAAAAAAGAGCGAGAAACGGGATTCGAACCCGCGACCCCAACCTTGGCAAGGTTGTGCTCTACCAACTGAGCTATTCTCGCTTAGCGACATAGCTAATTTAGCTAAAAATTAGTTCTTTTCAAAGAAAACATCAACTTTTATACTTATTTTTTCCTTCCTTGAGCATATTTTTGATTTCATTCAACTTTAATAAGGCTTCTACTGGAGCAAGTGTATTGATGTCTATGGTATCTAACAAAGATTTTATAGGATTAAAAGCTTTATTCTCCTCAAAAAGACTGAGTTGGTATGGTATTTTAGGCAGTTTTTCTACTATGCTTTTTGTATGCATTTTTCCGCCTGCTGCTGACAAATGACTCAACACTTCTGCTGCCCTATCTAAAATTTCTGCAGGCATGCCAGCCATTTGTGCTACGTGAATACCAAAGCTGTGTTGACTACCACCAGCCACAAGCTTGTGTAAAAAGAGAATTTTTCCATTAATCTCTTGCACAGCTACGTTAAAATTTTTCACCCTAGGTAGCTCTTTTGAGAGTTCGTTTAATTCGTGATAATGGGTAGCAAATAATGTTTTTGCTTTGGAATGTAAGTGATTATGGAGATACTCTACCAATGCCCACGCGATAGAAATGCCATCATACGTGCTGGTACCCCTGCCTATTTCATCCATCAATATGAGACTGCGGTTGCTCAGATTATGCATAATACTGGCTGTCTCTGTCATCTCCATCATAAATGTAGATTCGCCTTGAGCGATGTTATCCGATGCACCTACTCTTGTAAATATTTTATCAACAATACCAATATGTGCCGATGTTGCTGGTACAAAAGAACCTATCTGTGCCATTAACACGGTTAAGGCAACTTGTCTTAATAACGCAGATTTTCCAGCCATATTAGGGCCAGTGATGACCATGATTTGTTGCTGTTCTTGGTCTAATTTAATATCATTGGGTGTATAGGTGGTACCTATGGGCAGCCGTTGTTCAATAACAGGATGTCTATTGTCCTTCAAATCCAGGATGGTACTATCATCTACCATTGGTTTGTTATAACCTTGATCACGGGCCTGTTTGGAGAAAGAAAGATAACAGTCTAGCTGTGCAATGCTCTTTGCATTTTGTTGAATTTGTGGAATACATTCCATAACATCCTGAACCAGTTCTTGGTATAGTTGCTGTTCTAAACGTTGTGCCTCCTCGGCTGCATGGATAATATTCTCCTCGTAATGTTTTAATTCTTCTGTAATGTAACGCTCTGCATTGGTCAAGGTCTGTTTACGCATCCAATCTTGCGGGACCTTTTCTTTGTGTGCATTGGGGACTTCCAGGTAATAGCCAAATACACGATTATAAGAAATTTTTAGAGAAGGAATATTGGTCCGTTGGCTTTCTTTTTGCTGTAGTTGAATAAGATAATCTTTTCCATGATGGATCATTGTATTGAGTTCATCTAACCTATCATTGACGCCGGGCTTTATGATGCCTCCTTGGTTGGTTAATATAGGCGGATTTTCCTGTAGCTTATGGTCCATGTTTCCGATCAGGCTATGACAGTTATGTAACCTTTCACTAAGTTTTTGTAGCAAGGGCAGCGCAGCCTGTTCTAACGCTTCTTGTATAGGGTGTATTTGTTCTAATGCCCTTTTTAAGGTAAACATCTCTCTTGGATTGATCCTACCTGCAGCTACTTTAGAGATCAGACGCTCTATGTCACCTATTTGTTTTAAATGACTTTGCAGTAGTTCCTCCAATGCTATGTGGTCTACTATATATTCAACGATGGATAATCTATTTTGAATAGGCAGCACTTCTTTCAGTGGAAATAACAACCACTTTTTAAGCAGTCGAGCGCCCATGGAGGTAATGGTTTTATCAATAATTTCAATAAGTGCAGTACCTCCTGACTGTTGTGGTGTCATAAGCTCTAAGGCTTTAATAGTAAACGGATCTAGCCAAACATATTGGTGTGCTTCTAGCCGTGCTATGGCATGAATATGCTTAACCTCTTTATGTTCTGTTTCTGCTAAATAACGCAAAATAACACCAGCAGAAATGATGCCCGCAGGGTAATGATCTACGCCAAATCCTTTTAATGAACTGGTTCCAAAGTGTGTGTTGAGTAAGCCATATGCATAGTCAAACTGGAAGGCCCAATCTTCCAATGCGTACGTATGAAAGTCATCCTTCGCAAAATCGTTCCAAAGTGTCTGCTGTTTTTTGTTAAAAATAACTTCGGAGGGTGTAAAATTTTGTAATAGTTTTTGGATATACTCGTGATCTCCTTCTGCTAAAAGGAACTCTCCTGTAGAAAGATCCAAAAAAGAGACACCCAATATTTCTTTATTAAAAACAATGGCTGCTAAGTAGTTATTGGATTTTCCATCTAACACGGCATCACTCAAAGAAAGGCCTGGGGTAACCAGTTCTGTTACACCTCGTTGTACAATGCCTTTAGCCTGCTTAGGATCTTCTAATTGGTCACAAATGGCTACACGATAGCCCGCTTTTACGAGCTTGGGCAAGTAAAGTTCTAGGGAATGATGGGGAAAGCCAGCTAACTCAACACTAGATGCCGATCCATTGGATCGTTTGGTGAGTACAATGCCTAACACTTTACTAGCTTTAACGGCATCCTCTAAAAAGGTTTCATAAAAGTCTCCAACACGGAATAATAACAATGCGCCAGGGTATTTTTCTTTAATCGAAAAGTATTGTTTCATTAATGGAGTTAACTCAACAGGTTTTGACATAAGGGTAAAAATAAAAAAGTGCAACAACCAGCAATTTAAAAGTAATGAATTTAGTGTAAAAGAACATGGGCAGCTATGCCTAAATAGGCTTACTATATTTAGACCTATGAGGTACATCCCAGGCTACCTGAAGCAGATTAAAATTCATTTACGCTCCCCCCCTTTTTATCATAAAATAACAAACATGAACTACTTTGTGCATGTTTTTGATCATTTATAGTCAAATTCTTAATTATAGCAAACCAAAGTTTTTGGTTTGCTTATTTACGCAACAGGTCTACTACAAAAACATCAATTATAGACTACTTTGCGAAAGTCCTGTGGTAGTATTTTTACCACATATGTAGACGGATACTTATATAAAACATATTTTTTCGTATATTAATAAAGCCCTAAGTTATTCGTTAATGCTTTTATGGGTTGGTTTTTTTAGAAGGCAAGTCTTTGAGATGCCGCTATTTAAGTTATTACTAAATTGAATAGATCAAAAGTTTGTATTCTTTGAAAGTTGCATGCTTTTCGTACCTTTGTTAATCTAGGAATAGCTTTTTTTAAAAAGTAGTAGCCCATAGGTGTTTTTCTTTTGTTAGCACTTATTTTTAGTGATAAATGGATAATAATAAATTAGTAGAGTCATTCGCAGAATTCGCAAGATCCAGAAATATTGATAGACCTACTGTTATACGTATTTTAGAAGATGTTTTTCGTTCTTTGATTGTTAGCAAATTTGGACATGACGATAATTTTGATATCATTATCAATCTGGATAAGGGAGATTTACAAATATGGCGTTTTCGCGAGATTGTAGATGATCATGCAACAAATGTTGACTTTTCTAGAAAAATAGCCCTTACAGAAGCGAGAAAAATAGAAGCAGATTTTGAACTTGGTGAGGAGCTTTCTGAAGAAATCAAAATTGCTTCTTTTGGTAGAAGAACTGTTATGGCTGCTAAGCAAATGCTGTTGCAAAAGGTGCGTGAACTTGAAAAAGAGGCATTCTATAATAAGTATGAACAACTGGTTGGTTGCCTTATTACAGCCGAAGTGAATCAAGTTTTAAGTAGGGATGTTATTTTGTTGGATGAAGAAAGCAATGAGCTTTATTTGCCGAAATCAGAACAAATCCCTAAAGATCAGTTAAAAAAGGGAGATCATATTCGTGCTGTAATCCAAAAAGTAGAGTTTTATAATACCATACCTCGTGTAATTCTCTCCAGAACCTCTCCTCTTTTTTTAGAAAGGTTATTTGAAAATGAGATTCCTGAAATCCAGGATGGACTAATTTCTATTAGAAAAATAGTCAGAGATCCTGGTTCACGTGCTAAAATGGCTGTAGAATCATTTGATGATAGGATTGATCCTGTTGGTGCTTGTGTTGGGATTAAAGGCTCTCGTATACATGGTATTACTAAAGAGTTGCAGTATGAAAATATTGATATTATAAATTATACTGATAATCTAGATTTATTCATTTCTCGTGCATTAAGTCCTGCATGTATCAATAGAGTTGCGCAAGGACCTGTAAGGGTATCTGTTTATTTGAATCCTGATCAGGTTGCCTTGGCCATTGGTAAAGGGGGACAAAATATTAAATTGGCTGGTAAACTTGTTGGGAAAGAAATAGATGTTTTTAGAGATGAGTCTATAGAAATAAATGATATTCCTTTATCTGATTTCAGTGATGTACTTGAACCATGGATTTTAGAAGAATTACGTAAAGTTGGATTAGATTCTGCTGCAACTGTTTTATCTATACCTAAAGATACGCTTGAACAACGTGCTGACTTAGAAAAGGAGACGATAGATGAGATCTATGCCATATTAAATAAGGCCCTTAATGGTTAACATAAATACCCCTTAGGTAAAAAGAGGTAATCTATGAATTATGAATGAAGAAAAGAACATGCGGCTTAGCCAGGTGGCTCGGAAATTAAATGTGGGAACAGATACTATTGTTTCCTTTCTGTTAAAAAAAGGATTTTCCATTGAAAATAATCCTAATTCAAAAATTACAACAGAGCAATTTGGCCTACTTACTGCTGAGTTTTTATCAGCTGGTATTGATAAAAAAGAAGCCGCACATGTAACCATTAGAAAATCATATGCCACCATTGCGGCACCAGCCAGTAACAGCAGTGATTCTGTCAAGATAGTTGATGATAAAGTTCAGGGACATGCTTTGAAAAAGCATACAACTGTTACACCAGAAAGAGCCTTCATAGAAGAAAAAACAACGGTTAAAGAATATACATCACCTAAGTATGCGTCTTCTATACCGATTTTATCGGGTATAAAGACTATTGGTAAGGTTGATTTAAGCCCAAAGACAACGCCCAAAGTAAAACCTATTTCTACTCCAGTTGTTACCGATACACAGAAAAAAGAATCGAAAGAAGCGCCACTGACGGTTCCGGACACTACAAAAGAATTACCTCCTATTGATATACCAGTAGATAAATCTGACTTAGATCTGGCTCCGAAAAACGTGGAGCACGATTTCCATAAAAAGAAAATAAACTTTGATCAGTCAAGTGATTTAAAAAGACCTACTGTAGTAGGCAAGATGACGCTATCCGAAATCAGTTATCCCAAAAAGAGAGATAAAGACACTAACGTAACCAGCAAGGTAGAGACAAAATCTTATGCGTCGCCTACCTCGTCTGCTTCAAAATCCGTACCTCTATCTGAAACATCAAGACACCAGAAATCGAGAAAGGGAAATACAGCTAATAATGGTAGGTTTTCTGAAATAACTAAAAAAAGTGCAACTGCCAAGTTCATACCTGCTGCTTCTCACCAACAAATAAATAAAAAAGAGAAAGAAATTGTAAAAGAAGGGATCTCTTCGCAAGAAATAGAAGGTCAAATTAAAAAAACCCTAGCAAAAATAAGTAAAGCTACTGGAGATACTGGGCGTTCTAAGTATAAAAAAGATAAACGCAGTGCTATTTTAGAAGCTGCGAGTAAACGTCAACGGCAAGAACAAGAAGAAGCAAAAATTTTAAAAATCACAGAATTTATTTCTGCTAATGAACTAGCTTCATTTATGGGCGTTAGTGTAAATGAAGTGATTTCTACTTGTATGACCTTGGGTATGATTATATCCATCAACCAACGTTTAGACGCAGAAACCATTACAGTAGTAGCTGATGAATTTGGCTACAGTGTGGAATTTGTGGATGTTCGTACAGAAGAAGCTGGTGAAGAAATAGAAGATGTAGAGGGTGAGCTTGTAGAACGTCCGCCGATTGTCACCATCATGGGGCATGTTGACCACGGTAAAACTTCTCTATTAGACTACATTCGTGCTACGAAAATGGTAGAAAAAGAAGCTGGTGGCATTACCCAACATATTGGGGCATATGATATTGTTACGGACAATAATAAAAGAATTGTATTTTTAGATACACCTGGTCATGAGGCATTTACTGCTATGCGAACCAGAGGTGCTAAAGTTACCGATATTATTGTAATTGTAGTAGCTGCAGATGATAGCGTTATGAATCAAACAAAAGAAGCTATTAGTCACGCTCAAGTAGCTGGATGTCCTATCATTATTGCCATTAATAAGATAGATAAGCCTCAATCGAATCCAGAAAAAGTTAAAGAAGATCTCGCAAATAATAATATCCTAGTGGAAGATTGGGGTGGTAAGTATCAATGTCAGGAAATTTCAGCAAAGACAGGCCAGGGAGTGAATGAACTTTTAGAAAAGATCCTTTTAGAAGCCTCTTTTTTAGAGTTAAAAGCCACACCTGCTTGGAAAGCAAAAGGTACCATTGTAGAGTCTTTTTTAGATCCTGGAAGAGGATACATCGCTACTGGAATCGTACAAGATGGCACACTCCATGTTGGAGACGTTATATTTGCCGGGGTATATTATGGAAAAGTTAGGGCCATGTTAAACCACCAAGGTATTGTGCGTAAAACAGCTCCTCCTGCAACACCAGTGCAGGTATTGGGTCTAAATGGAGCGCCTAGAGCTGGAGATACTTTTCGAGTGATGAGCAGTATAAAAGAAGCAGGAGAGTGGGCACAGAAAAGGCAACAATTATTACGTGAACAGACCTTACGAACCAAATCACACGTTACACTTGATGAAATTGGACGTCGCCTAGCTGTGGGAAACTTTAAGGAATTAAATCTAATCATCAAGGGAGATGTAGATGGCTCCATTGAAGCCCTAGCAGATTCATTACTCAAATTAGCACACGAAGAAGTGCAGGTGAATATTATTCACAAATGTGTGGGAGCTGTTTCTGAATCAGATATCCTATTGGCAGCAGCAGCAGAGGCAATTGTTATTTCTTTTCATATGAAACTCTCTGCACAGGCAAAAAAGCTAGCTGAAAAAGAAGGTGTAGAAATTAAACAGTATGCTATTATTTACGATGCTATTAACGATATCCGCCTTGCAGTGCAGGACTTACTAGCCCCTACCATAGAAGAAGTTAATACTGGACGAGCAGAAGTCAAAAAGATATTTCCTATTTCAAAAATAGGAAATATTGCAGGATGTCAAGTACAAACAGGTTTTATCAAACAATCTAATCCAGTACGTGTCATAAGAAAAGATGAAATTATATATACAGGTCCCATTTACACCATAAAACATGGACTAGAAGAAGTTAAACAAGTTAAATCCGTTTCTGAATGTGGTATACATATCAAAAATTTTAATGATATTGAAGTTGGTGATATTATAGAAGGTTTTGAACGAAAACAAATTAAACGTAAACTTGAATAGTGGTTAAGATTTTATGCTAAACCTTAATCACCTATAAAGAAACTTTATTCGAAATATATAAATGAAATTTCTTATATGCTATGCGGATCCAACCTTTAAAATTGCTGCCATAGTAGTTTTTTGGATCTTAAAAACCTTAATCAAACGTGAAAAAGAATCAGATAATGCACAATGGTTAGCAGACGAAGAGGATGAAGACGATGGCGACGGGAGCTATATCTCCCCACTAGAATCATATAATCATAATCAAATAAAAGCAGTAGATAACTACCCTGTATCATTGGTTATCCCATCAGTAGTAGATAAAAATACATCACAAAAAGAGCCTATCCATAGCATCAGCCAAAATTATGTTCCCTATCATAGCAGAAGGGCAAAAGATGTAGTATCTTCTCAAGCACTATTAAACCAAAAGTTACGACGTCAAGCAGTAATAGCTACAAAACTGGGGTTGAAAAAAAAACGAAAGTTTTTTAAAAGTGCCATACTGATGCATGAGTTAATGAAGAGAAAATATTTCATAGCGGATGATCCTCTTTGATTGCCTTTTGTATTCAATCTTTAGGTGGATCTTATTATTTTACCAAAATCTTATATAGGACGTGCATCATCATAATGGATTTAACCCCACATCATCATATGTTCTTTCTGATGCGCATACTACCTATAAGGAGTATTGTATTACAGTCACAGAGGAAATATGTAATCGCAGAATAGATAAGTTTTTGTCAGAAATATTACATATTAGCCGAAATAAAATACAAGAAGCTATTGAAAGACAGCTTATTACAGCAAATAACCACATTATAAAAGGTAATTATGTTGTTCATGTTGGAGATAACATACATGCCAAACTTCCTGTTCCTATAGACATGGATGTCTTGATACCAGAAGATATCCCATTAAACCTCGTATATGAAGATGATCACCTACTTGTTATCAATAAACCAGCCCAAGTTGTTGTGCATCCAGATGCAACCTACCGAATAGGAACTGTAGCCAATGCCCTATGTTATCGATATCAGAACTTACCGCTAAAGGACAATATGCCTACTAGGCCAGGTTTGGTACATCGTATTGATAAGGATACATCCGGTCTATTGGTAATTGCTAAGACAGCAGAGGGCTTAAAATCTCTGGCAGATCAGTTTTATCATCATACGGTTGAACGTACTTATTACCTTTTGGTATGGGGAAGTCTTACAGATGATGCTGGCACTATTGATGTGCATATAGGTCGAAATAGCCATGACCGTAAAATCATTTTAACTTTTACGGATAACCAGCAAGGGAAGCGAGCTGTTACCCATTATCAAGTAATGAAGCGGTTCCATCATGTTACCTTGTTAACCTGCAAATTAGAAACCGGTCGTACCCATCAGATACGTGTACATATGAAGCATATAGGTCATCCCATCTTTGGAGATCTGCTATATGGAGGTAATATAATAGTCAGTGGACAATGGCATGCCTCTTATAAAGCTTTTGTGCAAAATTGTTTCAAAATCATGCCTCATCAAGCATTACACGCAGCTACCCTTGGCTTTCAACATCCTATTACAAATGAGTCTATGTTTTTTGAAGCACCGCTGCCTGAAAATTTTGTTAGGCTTGTACATAAGTGGGAGAAATATATGGCAACACGTTTGTTTTAGAAAATAAAATCCTATTTTTGTAGAAAGGGCTACCTTTATTAGCTATAATAATTACATTATCTCATCGTGGCTATTTTGGCTATTGGTTATTAAGATTTTAAGAAAAAACTAAAAGACTATAGAAATTATGTATACACGAAAATTGTTATGTTTGTTCTTTTTTTTGTATGGATTTCTATGCGGAGGGTGTAAACCTAATAAGACGAGTAATCCTCCCAAAAATACTGATATATCTAAAAAAGATGTTGAGAAAGTTAACAAACTAACACAAGGTTTGATACCTGGCTATAATAATTCTCCACAGCATGTTGAGAAAGTTAACGACCAATCACAAAAAAAGATACAAGAAGAAAATCCCGGAGGAGGAACGCAAGGAGGAGGAACGCAAGGAGGAGGAACGCAAGGAGGAGGAACGCAAGGAGGAGGAACGCAAGGAGGAGGAACGCAAGGAGGAGGAACGCAAGGAGGAGGAACGCAAGGAGGAGGAACGCAAGGAGGAGGAACGCAGCAAAACTTTGCTGATATTCTCCGTAAAATGCGACAAGATATGAATGATAAAAAATATCATATCGTTTTAGGAATGAATGACGAAGAATATGCGAACATACCAAAATTTGATCTTATTGATACCATAGAAAAAAAACATAAAGAAAGGGTTTGTTTTTTTGAAAAAGCAGTAGGTGATGCGGACTTAAAAAAACAAATTAAAAATGTGCTGAACAATTCTTATTTTGTTTTATTGCATGATATGATAGAGAAACAACTTGACAAGTATCAGCTCTTCGGTCTTAAAAAAGAAAATGCTACAGTTATCGCTATCACTAGGGCTTACTATAAAATACAAAGTCAGTTGGACTCTGCATTTCATGAGACTAAAGATGTTAAGGGTTATTTATATGATAATGCTTACGCAACACTAAATAGCGTTTTTAAAGAACTGCTACAGGAATATTATAAAAACAATCCCCCAAAACAGCCTGGTAATCAATCTAAAGAAGCTGAACTAAAAAAAGAACTAGATCAGAAAATTGATCAATGTAAGGCCTTGAGTGAGAAAAAAAAGAGAATTTTTAAACGAATAAATAATAGTAAAGATATTTTTTCTATGCTAGATCTCCCAAATGGAGCGCAAAAGAATGAGATAAAAAAAGCTTTCTTCAAGATTATGTTATCTTGTCATCCAGATAAAAATGATCCTGATGTAAAGGAAATTGCAACTCAGATCACACAACAGCTGAATGCATGTTATGCAAAAACATAACTAGTTTTATTTTTTATCTGTATTAAAGCCATTTATAAATCAATGCATTAATTCTTCTATTTCCTCTGCTTCGATAGGAATATGTTGCATTAAATTTTGTATACCATCGTGCGTTATGGCAATATTATTTTCTAATCTTATGCCTATGCCTTCTTCTCTGATGTAAATCCCTGGTTCTACTGTGAAAACCATCTGTGGTAATACCATATCATATGTGTCACCTAAGTCATGTGTACTAAGACCCAAGTGGTGTGAGATGCCATGCATAAAATATCTTTTATAAGCCGGTACTTCTTGGGTTTGATTTTTAATATCTGTACGGTCTATCAGATTGAGTGTGCATAGTTCATGCTCTACCATAGCAATAACCTCTTTATGGTAATCTGCAAAAGATAGACCTGGACGCAATATTTCTTGGGTCGTTTTTAATATGCGCAACACGCTATTATACACCTCCCTTTGTCGGGTGGTAAATCTTCCATCTATAGGCACTACCCGAGTTAAATCTGCTGAATAGTTCGCATATTCTGCACCTATATCCAATAACAACACCCCGCCCGATTGACAAGGTTGATCATTGTTGGTATAGTGTAGAATACAGCTATTAGCACCACTAGCAATGATGGGAGCATAGGCAAATCCCCTTGATCCCCTGCTAAGAAACGCATATGAAAGCAAGCCTTCTATTTCATACTCCATTAATCCAGGACGGATATGGGGCAAAATAGCACGGAATCCAGCCTCTGTAATGTTACATGCTTCTTGTATAAGTGCTATTTCTCCCTTCTCTTTTATGCCACGCAATTGTTGCATAATAGGTGCAATCCGTCCGTAGCAGTGTAGTGGATAGCGCTGTTTGCACCAATGGATAAACCGCCTATCTCTAGTTTCTACTGTACAAGCTGCCCTTATATGTTCATTGGTATTTAGATATACATATTCAACTAAACCCATTAGTACGTTAAAAGTAGACTCAAATTGGCTGGTCCAGCACACATTTTCAATTCCACTAATATCCCTTGCCTCTTGTTTAGAATACTTATTTCCTTCCCAAATGGCTAACATAGCACCTGTCTCTTTTATAAATAATATTTCTTTCCATTCCTGCCTTATTGCATCGGGATAAAGCAATAAAATGGTCTCTTCCTGGTCTATCCCAGAGCAATAAAATAGATCACTATTTTGTACAAATGGCATAGTACTATCTGTATTTTTAGGTAAAATATCATTTGCATGTAATACCACCAAGCTATTGGGGCGCATATGTGTTAGAAGTTTTTGCCTATTTTTTATGAACAGATGTTTATCAATCGTTTTGTAACGCATAGTCGTTTTTGATTATAATTTTTGGTTCATTATTTTTCAATATTAGTAATAATTATTCAATAGTATATTGACTATTAACCAAAAATTTAATATTTTGCTAAAATAAGGTCTGTTTTATTTTGCCAAGTAATATTTTCATGCGTAAAGCCAAGTACTATTATAATCCTGTTACCTGTAGCTATGAACGTGTTCGTGCCTCTGTATCAACCATCATACTACGTAGTTGTATTTTTCTATTTTTTTCGTTTGCCGCTGCATGTGGCATGGTTCGATACTATAACAATTTTTTTATTTCCCCTAAAGAACGGACATTGTTAGCAGAGAACGAACAGCTACGGTCCTACTACCATGTTGTACAAAAAAAAATAGAACAAAGTACAACGCTTTTAACATCCTTACAAGAACAAGATGATACCATTTATAGGGTTTTATTAAATACGGATCCGCTTTCTTCTGTAGAACGTAATGCAGGCATAGGAGGAGTAAATAAATATGCCCATTTAGGCAAGGATACACTCATTGCTCAGACACTTTCTAGAGTAGACCAGCTGAATAGCAAATTAATTATTCAAAAAAAATCTTATAACTATATCCTTGGCCTTGCAAATAAGGCTGCTAGTAAGTTAAGATCTACACCTGCTTTTCCTCCTGTCTCCAAGCAACATTTAAAAAGAATTTCTGCTCCATTTGGCATGCGTCTACATCCCATACACAAGGTCTATAAAGAACATGAAGGCGTTGATTTTTCTGCTCCCATGCATACGCCCATCTATGTTGCTGCAAATGGCTCTGTTAAATGGATTAAAAATAGCAAAAAAGGGTATGGAAATCATATAATGATTGAACATGGAAATGGATTTCAAACGATGTATGCACACCTAAATAAGATCATCGTTAAGGAGGGCCAGAAACTAGCCAAGGGACAGCGGATAGGCACGGTAGGCAATACAGGATTTTCGACAGCTCCTCATCTTCATTATGAAGTATATTGTAATGGAAAACGAGTAGATCCCATTCAATATTTTGTAGGTGAATTAACCCCTGCTGAATATGATGCAGTTCGTAAACAGTCTGCTAACCAAATACAAACACTTTGTTCTAATTATTAGGTTGGGATCCATTTTGGGCTGAGTATCCATTTTAGGTCTAATGGTTAGTGGTGTGTAGTACTTACCATTTCTTTCTACTGGTTAAATGGAAAAGAAATATTTTACCATCCGAGAAGTTGCGCAGCTTTTAGGGGTAGCTCCTTCTCTAATACGTTTTTGGGAGAAGCAATTTATAGGCATTCTTCAACCTACTAAGAATAGTAAGGGAGCTAGAAGATATGAACAAAAAGATATCACACAATTGCGTTATATTTACGATTTAGTAAAGAAAAAAGGATATAGCTTAGAAGGTGCACGTAAAGTGATACAAAAACATCCTTCTGAACATGCCATTACTTCAGCAGAAGTAGTTGAGCGGTTACATCTATTGCGTTCATTCCTAATAGATCTAAAAGAACAGTTGTAATAAAGTGTTTTATCTGCCTATCTAACCATATACATTAGACTGATTTTGAATTAAATTAAATGAGGCTTTAGCTGGTTCAGCATTTGCATTCTTAAGTTGGTGGTGGTACAAATATATGATGGAATAAGTATTTGATCTTGAGTGTATTTTATATCGTTTAATAAGAAGTGGTTAATTTTTTTTAAGCAAACACATTACAGAAAGCTATTCTGAATACCTCACTAACATAGATATAGTAAATAATGGCTTTAACAAAGACAAAAAATAGAATTATTTATGCAAAAAAATCAATACAATATTCATTATCAAAACAAAAATATAAAATCTAGTTTGAGTAATTTAGTATCATATATTTGTACCACCACCCTATTTTTTTAGCCTTTTCTTCGGAACTAAAATTTCTAATTTGTTTTTTTAGACATATGGTATGCTTACATTATACCTCTCTAGGAAACAAAATTACTCCTTTTTTTGTCTGATTTTTCAGTCCAGTATACCTGTTTTTACAAAAAAATAGCTATATTTGTTTTCAAACTATGGGTTCTTAGCTCAGCTGGTTAGAGCATCTGTCTTACACACAGAAGGTCGCAGGTTCGAATCCCGCAGGGCCCACTTGTAGTGAGAGATTATCCAAAAAGGAAAATAAGTTTGGGATATCGTCACTGAGTGATGAAAGCGCTTATTTGAATTTAAAATTTAAGACTATCATGCCAGTTAGGTTACAACGTAAAGCAAGAAAAAATAGAGTAAGGGCAGCGCAACGTAAGGCCGCTATTAAACGTCTTATGTTTATGCCCCTTATCAAGCGTGTAGATGTGGAAAGTATGCGCAACGATTTTGCGGAAAAAAAGAATGTTTCCTAGGCTATTTGTGTCGCACAATAGATAGGGACATGTTTTTGTGCGTAAATATACTACTTTGCTATAGTACAGCATAGCTGCGCGCTGCTTTTTATGTCTATTTACAGCTTTTATGCTCACTCTTTAACTAGTTTTGTGCTGTTACGGAGTGTAGAACTCTCTATTGTTGAATTAAAGGCGCAACTAAATCCACTTTTAACAGCATGTTTTAATGATTGTCTAATTTCTTCTAATGAAAAAATTAGACAATCTTTGTCCGTAAGGCTGGCACTTCAGGAGTTGCTTAAGCAATTAGGATTACCTATTGTCCTTCTTGTAAAAGATGAGAACGGGCGCCCGTTTTTAAAAAACGACAATCTGCACATTAGCTTTTCCCATACCCGTTATCTTGTATCTGTAGCGCTATCTACGGCCTTTCAAGTAGGTATTGACATAGAAACCACAAGACCTCAATTGGCTGTTGTACAAAGTAAGATATTGACCAAAGAAGAATCGGAACATGTGGGCAACAGTCTTGATAAGTTGGCCATTTACTGGTGTGCCAAAGAAGCTTTGTATAAATGTTTAATGAATCAGCAGAGTTGTAATTTTCAAAAAATTTTTGTTGAGCCATTTCAACTGCAAATAGAAGGACATATTCTAGCACACTTCAGTGGAAAGAAATACTTAATGCACTATAAAAGAATTGATTGTGATATAAATAAGCCTCCCCATTTTTGTGTGTGTTGTGAAGGGCATACATAGCCTATTTTGAATACTTTCTAAGAGACCTCGTTATTGCATTGCAATCTCCCTGAGACGTTTTTGGAGAATTTAGACGACAAGACGGATAAAGAAATAATAAAACCATATGTTGTCCGACTAGGACTCGAACCTAGAGTCTTCTGGACCAAAACCAGACGTGTTGCCATTACACTATCGGACAATTCAATGTCTTACATCTTGTTTGTAGCAAGAGGCAACATGCAAATATACTGAAAATTTGCATAAAAACAACAAACTTTTTTGGGATTATCCAATAGCGATATCTGTGCTGTCTTAGCCTGATATCAAGCATTTAACAACAAAAACCGTATGAAGTGCGTATCTCACCTAAGATACTCTATGCACAGCTGGTGGAAACCTTTGGCGATTCGATCCCTTATGTATCCTGACGATTATACATGTAACCAGAGGTGTCGAGATAATCTAGTCACCATATCTGTTCTGCCTCTTGTCATAAGATTTGTTTTTTGTATATTTACAACAAGTTAGTATTCTACTAACGTGTGTTGCGGATGTGGCGGAACTGGTAGACGCGCTAGACTTAGGATCTAGTACCGCAAGGTGTGGGGGTTCGAGTCCCTTCATCCGTACTTTGTATATTTTATTCGTATTGCATGCAATACGGAGGTTCCTTTTTGGTTTTTTATTTTAAATCTGACTTACCTTGGATATTCAATTTAATAAGATTAATCCTGGACATGGGGTTATTTCTATCACTTTGCATGAACCTGATTATAAATCTGTTGTTGACCAACAGATTAAACATCACGCTAAAAATGTTCGCCTAAAAGGATTTAGATTAGGGACTGCACCCATAGATCTTGTTAAAAAGATGTATGCCCCGGCTCTCCTTGCTGAAGAATTGCCTAAGTTAGCAATGAAAATATTAGGAGATTACATTACGCAAGAATCCATTTCTATTGCAATGGAGCCTATTTTTGTTCCTTCCCCAACAACACAGGATATTTCCAATTCCTCGGAACATACCTTTGCTTTTGAAATTGGTTTACTAGATGATTTTCCTATTGAATTAGGCCTGCACATATCTGTTACTAAATTTGAGATAGGTAGTGCTGGGGATAAATCAGTAGGCGAGTTTTTAGAAGTGCTACAAATGGTTCATGGAGTATCTGTAAATCTTGAAGAAAGTGCAGAAGACGCTATTTTGCATGGCACTTTAAAGGATATTAGTATAGGAAACGATGCTGATAAAGAAAGTGATTTGGATATTCGTATTTCTGTGGCCCATATTCCTGAGCATTTAAGAGAAAGATTCATCGGTCTTCGCGCAGATCAAACGTTAGAGCTTCCAAAGGAGGCTTTAATAAATCACTCTCCTGCCTTTTTAGGTATAAGTGTTGACGAACATAAAGACCTTAGATGCCATAAAACAGCTTCCTTGGGCTTATTTACAGTTTCTAAAATAAATCATGTTACATCAGCACCTTTAACTCCTCAGTTGTTTGATCTAGTATTAGGACAAGGAGTTGTTGATTCTGAAGATCCATTTAGAGAAAGAGTGCGTAATATTATTTTGTTTGATAAACGAGCAGAAGCCCGATATCTTTTTTATAATAATCTTAGAGATGAACTGTTTAAGCATGTTTCTTTTGAACTACCTGATTCATTTGTCAAAAAATGGATCTCTGTACACAATTCTGAAGCAACTATCGATCAGATTGATGAAATATATAAAAACAATTATCTAGCTTTAAAATGGGAAATTTTATTGAGTGAAATAGTTAAAAGAAATAATCTAATTGTAACGCACTCAGATATATTGGATGAAGCTAAAAAAACTTACCTTAGAACCGCTCAACGTTTAGGTGATTTTGATAATCAACCTTCTGAATCAGCTTTTGAGGAAATAGTCACCTCTTTTTTAAAACAAGGTGATGGAAAGTTTTATAGAAAGTTGCATGTGGATTTGAGCAGATCTAGAGCTATAAATTTTATAGAAAAGCATATTTCTGTTATGCATAAGGAAGTTACTGTTGAGCAGTTTGATACTAGGTAATTTTTTTCGAATTACTCATTTTTTATATATTCAGCTCTACTGAACGGTCTTGTCTAAGAATAATGCATATCCTACAAATAAGACGTTTTAATATTAGGAATGTTGTTTTTAACATATAACCTTGCCATATAGTCTGCGGCTCATAAATATAGAAGTAAAAAAACACAGATAGGGCTTTCGCAAAGCCCGCAATAATGCTTACTTTTTTAGAGATGGTTATGTTTAATAATTTCTATAATCAATAAAAAATGAATATATAGAAATATATTATGGCTTTGTTAGAATCGTGGTCTCGGCAGGAATCGAACCTGCATCAAAAGTTTAGGAAACTTCTATTCTATCCGTTGAACTACGAAACCGCTTTACTGCTAAGATAAGTGATTATTAAATTTTTTCAACCGTTTGTTTCTTAAAAATAGCATTTAATCCATCTTGAAAAATTCCCTAGAAGCGTGTACTGCTAAAATAGGGTCATAAAATCTACTCTTTTTGTATATATTACTCCTACATTTTTTTGGGAATAGTGCTTGATTGTTCCTGATATGCTTTTGCTTTTCCAGGTACAACATGCTTTCCCAATGTACTATTGATAACTGTTGGTTTTACAGAGTCTACTATAGTACGTGAACGTAGCCTGTTCATTTTTTTCTTGTAATTATAACCATTCATGATCTAACTAAATGTATTTAAAATGAAAAAGAATTGTAAATTTATTGCCTATGGGAATATTTAAAATATGAGCTACTTTCTTCTGTTATATGATATATGAAAAGATCAAGACTTAATACAGGAAAAAACTCTTTACCTTATCTGTACCGTTAATATAAGTTACAAAAGTATTTGTAAAATGCAATAGCAAAGTTTTTTAAATGTAACAAGCCTAGTATGTTTTTATTTCTTTTACCTGTTTTATAAACACATATTTTGCTTGAAGGAGTAAAAAATGAATTGTTGTATCCTGTATGTGCAAATACAGACACATGGCTATATATGCGGCCAGATAGGTTATAAGATGTACTTATTCAAATCCTTTTTTTGCATTAGCTTAGACATGGATGTTTGTACCATCTCTTGAGTAATTTTAAGAGTTGTATTTGGTAAAATAGTATCAGGCACATCGAAGAGTATAGGGTTTAAAAGATAGCTCATTACAGTTTGTAGTCGTCGTGCTCCAATATTTTCTTCTTCTTCGTTAAGGAGGTAGGCGATAGAAGCAATTTCTTTTTTTGCCTCCTCGTCAAAATGCAATGTTACTCCTTCTACCTCTAGTAGTGCATGATATTGCATAGGCAAGGCACTTTTAGGTTCGTCTAAAATCTTGTAGAAATCCTCTTTAGAGAGACTTTGTAATGTTACTCGAATAGGGAACCTACCTTGTAGTTCTGGAATTAAGTCAGACGGTTTAGCCATATGAAACGCTCCAGCACCAATAAATAGAATGTGGTCTGTATGAATGACTCCATACTTGGTATTAATAGAACTTCCTTCTACAATGGGTAAGAGATCTCGTTGAACGCCTTCTCTACTAACCCCTGGATGATTCCCTGGGGTTGTGCTAGCAATTTTATCAATTTCATCTATAAAAATAATGCCAGAGTTGCTAGCTCTAATTAAAGCCTCTTCTTTAACGGCCTGCATGTCAATAAGTTTTGTTATTTCATCCGTTAAAAGTAGTTTACGCGCCTCTGAAACGGAAACTTTTCTTTTTTTTGTTTGTTTTGGTAAAAAGTTGCTTATCATATCCTGAAAGTTCATCATAATACCTTCTTCTACAGCAGGACTCGCATTCAAACTTATGCTACTAGGATTCATAGACTTACTAAGTTGAATTTCTATTTGTTGATTATCTAATTCACCACTTCTTAATTTCTCTCTAAAACGTTCACGGGTAGCATGTTTGTTTTCTTCATGTTCCGAGCGTTTTTCTATTTCTCCTTTAACTTTAATAGGCGGTAGTAGTATATCTAAAATGGTTTCTTCTACATGTTGACTTGCTTTTTCCTGAAGTTTTTCCATTTGTTCTTCTTTTACCATAGTTATGGCACGCTCTACCAAGTCTCTTACCATGCTCTCTACATCACGTCCTACATAGCCTACTTCTGTAAATTTAGAAGCTTCTACTTTAACAAAAGGGACCTTTGCAATTTTGGCTAGGCGTCTAGCTATTTCTGTTTTTCCCACCCCTGTTGGACCAATCATCAAGATATTATTTGGCATAATATCTTCTTTGAAATCGCTAGAAACCTGCATCCTACGCCATCTATTTCGCAAAGCAACGGCTACATTCCGTTTCGCTTCTGCTTGTCCAATAATATACTTGTCGAGTTCGGCTACAATTTCTTTTGGTGTGAGTGCGTACATATCCATTGACATGGTAGTTTCCATTTGCTTGAGTTTAGTAAAATACTATAAAGAATAAAGATACGTTTTTAAATGTATATAAAGTTGCATTTATTAACCTTCCTATACAAATTTTTCTTTGATTTTTTGTAATATCCCAGATATATAAAAAAAAATTTCTTACTATTGAGTAACATTTAGTATATATGTGATGGATGCAAAACATAAATGGATAGCAGAATTAGAAGTTAAACTTCAATACTTAGAATCAGAAAATAAGCTTTTGAGACAACGTTTAGCTGTTCTAGAACGTCGTTTAGCCAATTTAGACCGACGTTTAGGCCTAGTTTGTAGCGTAAACTAAAAATATATAGACTGACTTGTCTTCCTGAGAGATCATGATACCTGTTACACGTATCATTGATGTAGCTTTCTTTGTTACTTCCTACATGGCTCATTAAGACATATCGAGCAGTAACAAACAAATGTTTAAAAAAATGGGTTGCCAAAAAAACAAAAGTATTTATGTAGTATTATTGTATCTTATACTATCTTTATTTGCATGTAAAACAAATAAGTATGGTATGCATCAAGATACAAAAGACTTAGAGAACAAAAGACCATTAGCAGACGTGTCAATAGGGTCTGATAGTAAAAGACAAAAATTAGGTTATGAGAATATCCCTATTGGTATTGTTTCTATAGAAGAAATGTTATCTACACAGTATTATGTAGATAAGACGGATCATGCTTATAAATTAATGTCTGGTGTTAATAAATACATCTTTCTCTCTCGTCCCCGAAGATTTGGCAAATCTTTGTTTGTTAGCACATTAGAAGAAATAGCTAAAGGAAATAAAGAGCTATTTCAAGATTGTTATATCTATAATTCTGGTTATGATTGGAAGAAATATCCGGTCATTAGGGTGGACTTTGGAGGAAAAGGTAATATGACACCTGATAATCTTCTATTATACTTAGAAGACAAACTAAAAGATGTTGCTTCAAATTATAAATTGACTGTAACAGGTGATACATTTCAATCAAGATTGGAAAACCTTGTTAAAAACATGACAGATCTAGATGGTTATGCTAATAAAATAGTAGTCCTAGTAGACGAATACGATGCTCCATTTATTAACCAATCAGATCCCGTTATAAAAGAAAGTAATCGTTTGATTGTACGAGATTTTCTAACTGAGATCAAAAGCCTTACTTCTAGTAACTTTATTAAGTTAGAATTTATCACAGGTGTTAGTGCTTATTCTTTTAAAGAATGTAAATCTGGACCGAATAATCTAAATGATATTACTTTAGATAAAAATTATGCAACTATAGCTGGTTATAAAGAAGAAGATTTATTACAGGAAGGTTCTGTTTACAGTAAAAAAATAGATGAGTTAGCAGAAGAAAGAAATATAAGTAGGGATATACTAATTGGTGAAATACGTGCTATGTACAATGGTTATAAATTTCATCCTGAAGACAAGACGATATCTGTATATAATCCATTGTCAACATTAATGTTTTTAAGTCGTAATGAATTAGATAACTATTGGATTAATACAGGAACGCCTACATTTTTAGTGAATAAAATGAATAAGTTAAATGCTGATATAAACTTTTCTACTCAACCTATTGAAGTTGTAAAATCTAATTTAATAGAACATAATGAAGATAATTTAACTATAGAAGGAGCTATGTTTCAAGCAGGTTATCTAACTATTAAGGGATATAAAAATAAATTAGGACAAGGAAAATTTAGGAGACCTAATGAGCCAATATTACTAGAATTTCCTAATGATGAAGTTGAAGATTCTTTTTATGATTTCTTAGTACCGGAATTTAAGAAAAAATCGAAATCAGAAGGTGAAAAAATTAAAGATAAAATAATTACAAAACTGAAAGATATAGATCTAGAAGGTTTTGTTAAAGTTATTAGATCATGCATGTCAAGTATACCCTCTAATTTATCTAATCCAAAGCATAATAGAAATGAAGCCTACTACCATACAGCTTTACACTGTTTATTAGAAGGAGCAGAATTAAACCCACTTAGTGAACATGCTACTAGTGAAGGTAGGATAGATATTGTTATTAACTCATTAAGTGATGTTACCTATATATTTGAATTAAAACATGACCAAAATTCTAATACTGCTTTAGGTCAGATAGAAGGTAATAATTATAGAGAGAAGTTTCTTTATAAAGACAAAAATATAGTCCTTATAGGACTTAATTTCTCTAGTAAAATGCGTAATGTTGAACAAAAATTTGATTTTGTCATTTACGATGAAGAAGGTAATCAAACTACTAAAGATACTATACTTGGTAACCGTCAGCATGTAAGTAACAGGGAAGTTACTAGACAACGAGGATAAAAAAACATTCTACACAATTTTTCCAAAATCCCCTAGTAAAATGCTAAGTGGGCATCCAAAATAGCACTATTTCTTCTTGCATCCAAGGCAATTTAATTTTATTGGTTGACCATGGCGGTACCAAGTCCAAATCATCATCTTGGTACATAATGGTTAAATGCCAAGATATAGGTTCAGTTGACTCATCGAAAGCGACTCTATATAATATACCCATTCTATTTAAAAAATATTTTCTAAATAAGTCAGGTGTAATGCCACCCTCAAAAGGGGCTTTTTTACTGAGATCTTCTAAATTTGTCCAACGTTTTGTCACTTTTTCAATAAGTGCTTGACTAGCTATTGCTACGATCTCTTCAGTAGACTCTTTTGGCTTTTCTTCATAACACGCTTGACTGTTTTCTTTGCTGGCATTTTGCTGTATGTCTTCTTCGTACTCATCAGTGTCATTTTCTGCATAGGTTCCTAACCATTCTATATATCCTGTATCTGCTGTATCTATGTGATGATAAGGAAGTAATACTTCATCATAAGAGAGTCCACAAAGTAATTTAGGAAGTGTAAGCTGCCATTCTGGACTTTTTAGCTTCCCAGTAACCAAATATTGCAATAGATAGACCGCATTATGCGCTGCTTGCTGAGAAGCAAATTGATTGCCTCCCATAAGATGCTGTTGCTTAAAAAACTCGAATAAAAAAGGAGATAAAAAAACCAGTCCGGTATTTTTAATATAAACCCGAACTTCCTTATTTAAGCGGGTTGTTTTTTTCTGCGTTCTTTGTTTGTTAAAAATGAAATAAGTTGCTTCTTCCAGTTCTGAATGTTGATCATTAAAATTTTTAGGAGTTATTGCTCCAACAGAAGGTGATCTGTGAAATGGTTCTTTAAGCATCGGCTTAAGTATAGCCATGATATTTTTTTCTTCTTGGTTAATAGCATTTTTCCGTAAAACGGTAGTAATAATCTTGTTTATTACTTCCTGATCATAGCAAATATTGGCTAGGGTAGTTTGCAAAAAATGTGTTTCCTCAATGCGATCTGTTGTAAGTAGATAGTCCATAACAGCAATAGATAATTCTTTTTCCCATGTTGGTAAATGAAACCGTTTGCCTAATTCATGAAGAGAAAGATTCTGGAATAAACTTAGATAGGTTTTTACAAAAGTATATTGCTCTTTTGCTAAAAGCTTTATAATTTTTATATTGACTTTACTGCTAAAATAATGTGTAATGCGTCTAGCAATGGTGGATGGATGACCCTGATTTTTTAACATGGTTAAAAATTTTGATGGGCTATCTGCAATAAATTGTATCAACTCGTTTTCTAACTCGTTGATTGTAAAATTATATTGCCCAGAAAAAGTAGTAAGTCCACCATTGAGTAATAAATGGAGTTTCTCTAAAATCGGGCTTCCGGAGCCAGCTTGAATAGATTCTTTTTGAAGAGATGTATATTTTTTTTCCTGAAGGTCATTTAATAGTCCCGCAAGTGGTTGTGTTTCCATATTACTTGCAGAATCTTTAATCATCATGTTAAATGTTTGCAGCAATGTTGGGGATGTTATTTCTAAGGCATTGCTTATTTTATTAATGACCTGCTCTATCCAGTTAGACTTATTGAATGCCGTATGAACGTTAGGTAGCGTTTCCAACACAGCAGTCCAAAATATGGCTTTTGTATCATTTTTATGTCCTATAGAACCTTGTGTTGCACACCATAGTTGATAACTACTCTGTATGTAATTGGTTATCTCTGCTCCGACAGGACTATACTTTTTAACCAATAAGATAAGTTGTGCATGGGTAAAATGGGCAATAAGCCTTTGGCATACATGCTTTTTAGCTACTACCTGTGTTAGAGAGAAAGAAGGTTGGTGCTCCATTACATCCTTGAATAGCGTAGTTTCATTTTCGTAGGTACTGAGCATGCCTGTATGTAAAAACAGGTTCCAAATTTGCTCAATACGCGTGCGTTTTTGTTGAATCGTTTTTTCAATATCTTGCACAAGAGATGTGGTAATATGCGTCAATAATGTCTTAGAAATCATTGGTAAATGGTGGGCAGCCAATTGTGTGATTTTTGATGGATAGTCTTGGTAAACATCACCCCGTGCTATAGCTTTGATAGCTGGAAGTAATGTATGATGGTAAATAGTCCATGCTTTGCTATCCAGTTGATTTTCATATGATTCGTTTGTAGGCAAAAATATCAGGTCTACTTCATCAATCGTATTTAATTTCAATAAGGATAATTTACTTTTAAATATGGTAAGCGTTTCTACGATATGAGGCTCTTGTTTTTCTCCTGAAAGATGGATCAATTGGTCACATAATATTACAGAATTTAGTTGGGTATGGCTTCCAAGATGCATTACAATACGCTCTATGTATTGCTCCTCTGTAGTGGGTGGATTATGGGCAATGGCTGCTGTAATCAATAGCTCTTTGGCTAAACGAATATCTGTCTGTTCTGCGCTATGATGTAGTAATTTTGATTGGATAACTATGGCTTCTAAAGCAGCTAGTGTTTGTGCTGAAAAAGGAATAAATATTTCAACCAATTTATGCAAGATTTCTTCTGTAGCATGTTGAATCAATTTTTTAAGCATAGTTTGATCTCGACATAGGCCAATCAATTGATCATATATTTTCTGAGGATCTGCCATTTTAAGGCTCTTTGCTATGAAATAGGCTGGAACTTGTTGATATTCAGGAAGCTCACCACTGGTTAAAAAAGTTACTACATTTTCTAAAGAAAAAGGAGATGCACTATCCTGATTTTTTATACCTATGTGATGTATAGATTCTATATCTAGATCATTGCTTTCAGGTACCATGTGCGCTTCCGCTAAAAGGGATAAAAAATTATTTTTAACCATCTGTAAATTTTCAGAAAATGGCTCTTGCTCTAGTATCTGTATGAATTTTTCTTTTTGATCAGGCTTTAATTGAGCAATATATGCTTTTTTCTCCCAATCTGGGATGGTTAATGTTTCTAGTAACATACTATGCACAAATGTTTTAGTAATTGTCTCTGTGTTCATGTACTGTTTTACATATGTTTTGTGATCAGCAGCGTTAGGGGAATTAGCCGCATCTGTAATAACCATTTCAGAAGTCCACTGTGTGACCATCTCTTGTACTTCTGGAACATAATGCTCTTTTGAGCTGCTCAGTGCATTTGTTAAATGCTGTTTATCTATAATGCCCTGCGCAAAGAGTGTATGAAATGTTTCTCTAATTTTTTTAAAAAAAATCACTTTAGGATATCCAAAAGCACAATGAGTCAATGTCATCTCTTTTAGGGATAAGGTAGTCTGCATAGGAGCAGGAGTAGTATCTAATAGTATGTTAGCAACATGAGAAAATATGGGTACAATGGTAGGATCTATAGATGCTATCAATTCAATAAAAAGAGCATCTGGTAGTTTTTTTGCTAATTGTTTTCTGTTTTTTATTTCCTTAAGCCAGCTCTTTACTAGGTCACGTACGAATGGTTTGGATAGTTGTGCTTTAATGTTATGGATTACCTCTAATAACCGATGGGAAGCAATGGCACCACGTCCTATTTTATCTAACTCATTGATTATAAACCCTTGTTGTTGTATTATCTGCCCCTTGGATGTTGATGTTGTTATAGCAAGATCTTGTAAGGTTGCAATCAATTCTTTGGAATGCGCATTACGAGATTTTATTTCTGGTTGTTCGCAGTAGTTATGCAGCTTTTCTAAGACATTTTCATAACCAATAGATTTTGTTATAGCTATCTGTTTAAGTAACATTTTTAGAAAACCTGTACGGTCTACTATCAGGTTTTGTTGATGGACTAAACCCATTAAGGCTGCTGTAAGTAACTGTTTGTGTGGTGTGTATGGTCCATCTGCTAATATACGTGTGTTATATAATAATGATTCAACTTCTGCTATAATAGGTATAAAATCATTTATAGGTCGTTTTAATAAAAGGCTAACTGTATGTTCTATAGTAGTTTCTGAAAAACATGTAACACAACGTTGAATAGATTTTGCTTTTTTGGGTAGATTATGCCAAAATTTTTCTATATATACAGGCGCATTATGGAGCAATTCTAGATATGTTTTTTCTATGTGATATTCAGATTTTTCTGTCATCCACCAAGCAAAATTACCTTCTGAGAGGTAATGTTTTATAGCTTCTAATTTTGCTTCTGGTAGTGGAGTTATTTGATGTGCAGTAGGGTTTCGACTTATTTTTGCTATTTCTTCTTTTAGCGCAGACATCAGTGATTTTTCTATTCGATTGGGAAGTTCTTGTTTAAGATTTTGTATATCTACGTCTCCTGCGGTGATAACCAGTTTATCTAGATGAATTACTACATCATGTGGAACATGTTTAGAAAATATTTTTTCTAATATGGGTGTAATACGTCGTTCCAGCACTTTATTTACAATTTGTTGAATAGTCTTGCTATCAGCAAGATTATCAGTAGTAACTTCAATACGGCTTCTTAGAATAATATGATGATTGGTAGACATATTTGCCTCTGGTTAAACTATAGCAAAAGAAACCTAAATTGGATAAACAATTCGTTAAAAATGCGTTTGGCATTAAGCATTAATATGCTAACTAAGATAATCATAGGTTAGGCTTTTTCCAACTTTGATCCATAGCAATTTCTTGGTGGTTTAATCCCACATTCCGCACCTTTTTTTAGATTCTTATTAATTAAATTAAGATCAATTGATAACATCAAAACTATTTAATATTACTTCAAAAACAACATTTTGTAGAATATATTGTTTAATGAAACACTCATTTCATAATGAATGATTAGGTTTGCTTCTTTATTATACTAAATAAAAAGTTACCATACAATAGTAAAGCAAAAAATTATTACTAATTAGTAGTTTCTAAAACTTATACTCTGTACAAAGTTTTACTTTGGCTATGAAAGTATATTACTATACAATTATAAAAATTATTAGTAATCAATTATAAAATAATTGTAAGATTTGCATTTTTTGGTGCGGAATGTGGGTTTAATCATATGGAGCTAAGGTACCTCCAAAATAACCATAGTTATAGATCTACTATCAAAGTTTCCCAAGGTTATTTAGACACTCATAGAACACCCTGCTGTAATAGCTCTTATTTTATGCTTTTATGCTTATTTTCGGTGTTTGACATACTTCTTGGATGGTAATCTTGTATAATCTGTTTTAGATAATTTCTATCTAAATGGGTATAAATTTCAGTAGTAGTTATAGAACAATGGCCTAGCATTTCTTGTACAGCCCGTAAGTCTGCTCCTCCTTCGACCAAATGGGTAGCAAAAGAGTGTCGGAAAACATGCGGGCCAACGTCCATATCTACCTGAGCTTTTTTTGCAAGCGCTTTTATGATTAAGAAAATCATCACCCGAGTGAGCATTTTTCCACGTTGGTTTAAAAAAAGGCAATCTAGGTGACCCATTTGTATGTTCATCTGCGAACGGACTTCTTCTATATACCGTTTAATGTATTTTAATGCCACAGCACCAATAGGCACAAGGCGTTCTTTATTGCCTTTACCTATTACACGTAAAAAGCCCTCTTCAAAGTAGACATGGCTTAATTTTAAGGCAGTGAGTTCAGATACCCGAACACCACTGCTGTATAATGTTTCTACCATTGCTCTATTACGTATTCCATTAGGCGTAGAGAGATCTATGGCCTTGAACATAGATTCAATTTGATGGACAGATAAAACAGATGGTAGATACCGTCCTAGTTGGGGGCTTTCTATCAGTTGTGTAGGGTCTTCAGCGATATGGTGAGCTGTCAATAAAAATTGATAAAAAGTGCGTAGTGCAGAAAGTATTCTAGCTTGACTTGTTGCCTTCATGCCCACATGATGCAAAGCAGCTAAAAATTCATGGATATGGGTAGGGGTAGTGGTAAGTGGAGAAATTTTTTGTCTTTGTAAAAAGATTGCTAGCTTCTGGATATCTGCGGTATAAGCGGTTATAGAATTTTCAGCAAGAGCACGTTCTAAACGCAAATACATTTCAAACTGCTGCAGGAAGTATTTCCACTTTTCTTCCATTAGTAAACCATTGGCTATCATTTAAATACCATTTAGGGCATACGCTAAATCCTAGATCTTACCTATAAAGCATCTAAATCCTAACGCATGCCCTAAAGGCAAATATAGCAGTAATATATGGCTAAGCTCAAATCTTGATCGATGCTTGTGGAAGGGTAGATGCATTGTTGGTATTTCCTATCCCTTGACCCACTATCCCTTGACTTACTATTCCCTGTAATTTTAGTTTATATTCTGGTTTTAGTCTGCTACTATGCTGCTCAATTTCGTTATAGATGGTTGTTAGCTCTTCTTTACTCAAACAATCTTTTGTAGTAGTAAGAATATATTCAAACATTCTAAAATCAGACTCATTCAAAGATAATATCTTAGATGCACTAGCATGTTCTGGCATATAAGCCCGTGCAAATACGGTACGTCCTTGACCATTTTTACCATCCTTTGCAAATAGGATGCTATGAACTTTAGTTTTATCTAAATTTGCTATACGGTCAAATAACGCTTTAAATAGGTTTTTATCGTTACCCCGCGCAGCAAAATGGAGTGCATTTCTACCTTTAGCATCTTGTAAAACGAAGTCTTCTATAGGGAGTTTTGTAACCAATAGGTTAACTACTGTTTTTAGCTTTTGTTGAATTGCTAAATGCAATGGTGTCAGACCTTCTTCATTTTTCAAGGATAGTGCTCCTATATAAAGTTTTTGAACCAATAATTCTATTGTTTTTTTTCGCTTTCCTTGAATTGCTAAATGCAATGGTGTATTACCTTTAAGATCTTTCGAATATAACGCTAATTGCTTCTTTTTGTGTTCTGGATCATATGGAACTACCTGACCATTCGCGTTTGTATCACTATTTTTGTCTATATTATTGTCTGGTAAACAAAGCTTATTAATTAATTCAATTGCTATATCTTCCCACCCATTTGAGATGGCTAAATGCAATGGTGTGGCCTTTGTGCTTTGGTCTGTTCTAGTAACATCTATCTTGTCTTGCTTTAACAAAATTTCTACTATAGATTTCTTTTTTTCTTCTAGAGCAAGCAGAAGGGAATTTTTGTCTTGTTTAGATCTACTGATATTATTACAATCTATACCATCGTTCAATAAATCTTGAACCATTTTTGGATCTTTTTGGTGTTTTATAGCACGATAGAGTGAATTATTGTCTTGTATTTCAGTTCCATTTGTTCCACCTGATTTACCCCCACACATATCAGATTGTAACGCAATGGATAAAGACAAAGCTATTATGCCTTTTAACCAGAGATTATATTTTTTATTTTGTAATCCATTTGTATGATTCTTCATAGTAATTAGTAGTAGAAATTGTTAGAATTTATTTTAATGATGTTTCAAGGCCCAATTTAGAACTCAGCTATTCCAAAAATATATATAAAACCAAACACGTGGAATCTATAATAATTTTTACAGATACCCATAATTTTACCCCTTGTAAAAGACATTTAAACACCTATCATCATAAGTGCTTAACTATAGAATAACAAATAATTTATAAAAAAACAAATTGGATGGTGATTTAAATTTATTATGATATAAATCATTGAAATTAAGTTTATTTTGTTATTCTTAATAATAAGTATAAGTAGTTAATTATTTCAAACAAATACGCTGCAGGAAACAGCTTTGAAGACCTAACCGATATAAATGTAAAAATGGCTTCAATAAGAAGCTATATAAAAAATATTGGTGCAAATAAAACATAGGTATTGCACTTTAGTGGTGTATACATATAGTGTTTAACTATATGCTACATACAACGCATAGATTTAACTGATGTGTTTTGAAAGTCAAAAAATTATAGTAATATGGGAGCTATATAGACTCATTGGTCTATAATTTTTCTGGAATATAAAAAATCCAATATTCCTTTTTTTAATTATGATTGATCAACTGCTTAAAAATAACAAAACATGGTCTCTTGCTATTCAAGAAGAAGATCCAGATTTCTTTAACAGATTAGCAACACAACAAGCACCGCATTACTTATGGATTGGGTGTTCTGACAGTCGGGTGCCAGCAAATCAAATTGTAGGGCTTTTGCCTGGAGATATATTTGTGCATCGCAATATTGCAAATCTTGTAATCCATACTGACTTAAACTGTTTATCTGTCATACAATATGCAGTAGATATACTGAAAATCCAACACATTATGGTTGTCGGCCATTATGGTTGTGGTGGCATAAAAGCTGCTTTAAATGGTGATCGTGTTGGATTAACAGATAACTGGCTGCGTCATGTTCAAGATATCAAACAGAAATATGCTACTCATTTTGAAAAAATAGAAACAGAGCATAAGAAATGGGATCTTCTATGCAAATTGAATGTCATTGAGCAAACTATAAATGTTTGCCAAACAACTATTGTTCAAGAGGCTTGGGCAAAAAATCAAATGCTTACAGTCTATGGACTTATTTATAGCCTTAAAAATGGGATACTTACAAACTTGGGTATAACCATTAAGCATATGGAAGAGGTAACAACAGTATATGAACAAGCTATTAAGACTATGCTAATTAAGCGTGACGTCTTATGATCACTTCTGTAATATATTTCAATATAATTTTGAACAAAACATGTACCAGATAAGCCAACTAACCTCTTAAGAAGGCTGCTAATGCGGCTAACTTTTCGTCTGATTCACGTTCTGCATCATGTGAAGAAATATAGCCAGGATATGTCTCAAATTTGTTTTTTATGGTAGAGGTCATCTGGTTCCAGTGTTCTGTTTTTGTACCATGGAGTGGAATGAGTTTAACATGTAGATGATTTACACCATAACCTTCAAATATAAGTGCCGTTCTAGCTACCGTTGTAAATTTATTAACCAATATGGAAGAAACATGTTTAGCAGCCCTCATTAGTGAGTAGATTTCATCTAAGGAATGATCAAAGATATAGCTACTGAGATGATGCTTGGGTATTACAACAGTAAATCCCTCTGTATTGGGAAATATTGACAAAAAGGCTAAGTAGCCTGCATCTTCCCATACTTTATGGCAAGGAGCCCTGCCAGCCACAATATCGCAAAATATACAATTTGTTTCTTTGGTACTTTTATCTATATCCATGATTTTGAATATTTTCTATATGCACATGATGTGGCACAGGTATTGTAGAAATAGATTGCAAAATTTTAGGGACAATCGGCTCCAATACTGGGAATAATGTGCTATTATTCATATAGGGCTTCAAAAAAGTAGTGGATGCTGTATAATTCCCTAAAAAAGCTAACAGGCTTATAAAAAATGCCAACTTTGTTATCCCTAAGAATGCGCCCAATAAACTATCAAAAATACCTAAAAAGGTAACGTGTAAAATGGCTTTAATCATTTTACTAAGCAGTAAAATGATACCACCTCCTATCAAAAACATTACAATCCCTAGACATATGGGGGCAGCTGTGGATAAAAATGGGAAATATTTTCTCGTAATAGGCAGTAGGATAGAAAACATGGTTGCCCCTTTAATTAATCCAAATACCAATAGCGAAGATGTAACCAACTCTGAAACAAAGCCCTTTTTAAATCCATTATACCCTCCCCAGGTAAGTAGTAGGATAAATAAAATGTCTAAAACATTCATAGTTAAACTTTAGTTGTTAACGCTACTAATTTAGTAAAATTTTAGGACGATGGCCTAAATTATATGGCGTTAAGTCGTCCAAGCAGTTTGTCTATTTATATAGTAGCAATTACTATTATAAATAGAAAATATTCTATATCAATGATTTATACCATCATATATTTAAGCTACCACCATTATCTTTAACAATAGCATATATCTCTTCCTTAGAAAGCATGGTAATACTTGCTATGGTATCTATATCCATACCTAATGTTAGCATCTTTAAGGCAGTAGCATGAAGTGCTGCTTGTTTACCTTTCTCTAGACCAATCTTTTCGCCTTCTTGTTTGCCTTTTTCTAAACCAATCTTTTCGCCTTCTTGTTTACCTTTCTCTAAACCAATCTTTTCGCCTTCTTGTTTACCTTTCTCTATTCCAATCTTTTCGCCTTTTTCTATACCAACCCTTTCTCCTTCTATTTTTGCAGAGGAAAGGGTATCATCGGCTTCTATGGCTTTTTTTACATAATAATAATAGTTATTACGTTCTGCTGTATCCATCTTAAGTACATTCAGACGATCAGCTACCTTTTGCATATAGGGAGACTTAAAGTCTTGACCTACATCTGAATGTTTCATAAAATACAACCATTCATCTATTTCATTATGGATAACGTTATTAAAGGAAGGTACAGATATAAAAAAGTATTCGGGAAATACATTATGATGCTCATAGGCAATTAACCCTTGGTTAACGATACGCATATCTACAGGATGTTCTTTATCTATACTATGGATAATGGTTTTACCATGGTAAATCGGTTGGTTTAATTCTTTGGTAGCAAAATATAAAATACTGATATGAAAAATCTTCTTTATGCTTGTATAGTCTTGATTACCAAAAATACTATCTACTACCAACCTGGAGCTATTAAAACAGGCCTTATGCATAAAGTGTAAGGTAAAAGCCCGTTCAATTTCTACGATATACTTATTGCCATCTATATCTTCTACTACTAAATCTGCTATAGACCTTTTTAAATCAGCAGCCTCCTTATTGCTTTCTCCATCTAATAAGGCATTTATCCTAACTGGCTTATAGCCTCTGGTATGCAGTAAAGCGGAAATAAAGCCTTCTATAATATCATAATCTCCTTTATTTCTTAACAAATACTTGATCGCATAATCAAAGGATATTAAAGGCTTTTCTAACATGACGCTATTATTTTTAAGGTTAATAAACTATGTATCCATGGAACTAATATAGTCATTAAACCTATTGCATAAGTAAGCCGGTCAAAAACTCAGACTGCTACACATTAGTATTTGCACAAAAATGACCAAAAAATAAGGACTAAACAGTATATTTTTGTCATTTTATAATAAAAAATGGATTTTTGAGTGGATTTTTTAGGCTAATTCAGTAGGCCGATAAATTACCTAACAGGTCTACTCCTATTAGCATAGAAAAAGTGTTGCTTGCATATAAACCATCTAGAAACTATTACTTTAACTATAAAAATCCCAAATAGAAGCAAGCAACACTTTTCAAGTTTCCACTTAGCTGCATCTAATCCAGCTGCTATAGCACACTAGAAGCTAAAACTTATGCCTCCTCCAATCTTATTTTCCACGCCTTCAGAGAGCTTGGAGTCTACTTTATTTTCTTTGGACAGCGTATATTTCGTTGAAACAGTCCAACGTTTACTAAGTTTGTATTTCATTTCTGGGTTCACACTCCATGAACTGCCAAAAGCGATACCTGGTTTATCTGCATCTTTTACCGTAGTAATGTAATCACCCGAAACGGAAAAAGTAAACTTAGGTGTGATACACCATTCTACATCCCCTCCAAAACCATAGGCATTTATACAAAACAAATCACTTTTACTTGGTTCCGTATAGTAAACGGCACACATTTCTTTCCGCACATTACCTTGTATCGCTTTAAATCCAGCCAGATAGTCTCCTAAACCACGAACATAAGTGGCCTGCCCTTTAATAGTAAATTGCTTAGGTACTATTTTATACTGAATACCTAAATTACCTCCCCAAGTAAGTAGATACTCTTTCTTTTCTTTCGGTTGCGTATCATTAACGTCTTTATGGGTATAATCTGTAAATCTACCCAAACCACTTAACCCAATATCAACCCGATCGGTAACCAATCCTAAGCTTAATCCAAAAGTGGGGGAAGTACCTTTTAACTTAAAATTAAGAGGGGAAGTTACATCCTCTTTTTTATCCAATGTAATTGGTTTAGGCTGATCTTTTTTTGCAGGTTTATTTTTATCTATCAGTGGCGCATTTTTATCGAATTTCCCTGTTTGCAATACAACAGGACTTTCAACGGCATAGCCAAGCCTAAACCAATCAAAAGCATGCTCCATTTTTATTTGAAAAATTTTTGCACTTATCAAGGATGCAGTATTGGCTTCCTTATTTGCCAAAATACTACTCGTATACCCTACTGTTAGCATCTTTGCTAGTGTTACAGTAGCTCCCGTCAATGTAACCTTCTCTTTCTTAAAAGAGGCACTTATGTTTATTGCTGCATCCTTGTCACATAATACCTTTGGGACATCTGCCTTACAGGTTAATGTTGCAGCTACCTGATTCTTAGAAGTAATTTCACTATCTTGAATAGCAATAGAAGGATCCATTTTAATTGAACCACTAACCTTAAAACGTGTAGGCTCTCCCTTATCTGCTTCTTCTTCCTCTCCTTCTTCTTTTTCTTTTAGTTCTTTATGCGTATCTGCTGGTTGTTGCTCCCCTTCATTTATAATGAATGTCTCAGAAGCTGATTCATCTTGATTGAGTTTATCATCAGCATATGCAGCATGCGTTATGCCATTTGCTACCAACCAACTTAATAGTGTTATTTTTATTTTCATAATAGCAATAGTTTAATATTGTTGTTAAATTACCATATCTATTTCAATGGTTTCTCCATGAAATCTTTAGAAAAATAGATTAACAAGGTTCAAGCCCATTTCTTTAGCCTGTTCTAGCAATCGAGAATCAAAAACGGATATCTAAACCCAAGTTTCCCAAAATATAGAACACTGTGCCCAATTATACGGAATATACTATTTAAAAACAATGATTTTATATTATTTTTAAGTTTTAAAATGTATTATACTTTGTTCAGTAGCATAGCATAGCCCATCTTAATGCAAAAATATAATGTACACGAAGGCAATGCATAGCTTTAGGAAAGAAAAGGGGCATGCGAAAAATGAAGGTCAATTGCTATCCAGCAAGTCTTGTGTTTCTGTTAACGCTGGGGACTGACTTGTTTTGCTTTTTATACGTTTGGAAGACTTTATCGTCTTTTTCTGTAACGATGCACAACCGCTGGATTGAGGCAACTGCATGGATAATCCAACCTGTACATAGATAGCTGGCTGGCTGTAAACAATGTTATAGGAAGACTGACCCGCAAATTGTTTAAAACGCTGCCATTCTACAGCAAAGCGAGAGGTTAATGAAAAACAATCTGTAAATTGTTGCTCATAGCCAAAGCCAATATTGTAGGCAGCTGCTTGATGCAAATAAGAGCCAAATGTTATTGTTTTGCGCAACATATTACCTAAATGGTGTACATAAAATAACCGAATATCTACAAAAAGTCTATGGGATTCATTGTTAAAACAGTACCAGCCACATTTAGCAAACCATCTGCCTTGAGCTGACCATGTTTTATGTAAGGATAATGTTGTAGAAGTATTACTATGAACTAATTTAGTCGTGTAATTAAATATGAGTTCCCTACCTACACCAACGATTAATTGCTCCCAAAAAGTATATTGCACACCCAGTGTAATGGGAATTGCCCATCCTTTACCTTTAAATGATATATTATTGTTTTTAGGTAAAATGGAAATACCCTTTGCACCAGATTTATGAACACGGTTAAGCGTATGATAAAACCAGTTTTGCTTATACATTTCACCACCATTCGTAATCAAGAAGCATTCTTGTGATGATTTTTTTATAAAACCCATATTTACCAAACTATTTTGGTAGAAAACAGCTCCGGTGCCAAGCGTAAAATCAAAAGAAAAGTTTGACCACCACATGCGATCTCCCATCGGAGCAGTACGATCAGCAGTAGGCGTGTGAACACCCAGCAATTCTTCCAATAATTCATCATTAGATGGGCTATTTAACTCATTTCTATTGTCCGATAGGACTTGTTTTTTGATAGAAATAGTAGCAGAGTCATCATTGATTGTGACATTGGTTTGCTGGGTGTCGGTTTGTTGCAAATATTTTATAAGACTAACCTTATACCAGCCTTGGTCAGTAGCATTATAGGCCCAAAAGGCCATATAGCTTTCTAAGGTAGCTGCTAGATCTGGTTTATGGTCTTGTTGATAATCTTGTATAATTTTAAATGATTTAATTTGAACCCATTCCTGAGTAACAGGATCATAAGCATAAAAATCTTTTATATTTTTATAGTCATCTAAAATGTTTTCCTGCACTTTATTATTGTCATTGTTATCTGGTTTCTGGTTAACCATATTTTTTTTTTCCATTGTATTACGTGTCTCACGTATTGTGGTGGAATTTGTAGCATGTTTGCTATCGATAGCATTTCCGTTGGTTACATCTGGTAACAAAAAAAAGAAATAAAACAGCATGGAGAAAAAAGCAAGTGCCAAATTACTGATTTTTTTTCTCTCGAATGTATTTGTTTTTTTCATGTAAAATGTTGCTTATTGTTTGGCTGTTTTGGAAAAATATTCACAAGTACATATAAGTAACATACAATCATTTTGCAACAAAGATGTATAGTTAGTCTACATGTACGTATAATAGTTCTAAGTAGCTACTGCTACTACTTACATTTATACCCTAAAAATTCCCTAACTTACTAAATAAATTTAGGGGTTGAATACCTCCCTTACCTCAGCGTTTTTTCATTACAAAAAGCTTATTTCACCTGGTCTATATTTTAATGTAATTATTTTTCTTAAACTATCCAATATTTGTTTATCGAGTCATACAAAATAGGCCATAGTTTCCCTTGTACGTTTACCTTACTAGGGCTGAATGAACCTTTTGCAATCATCTGTATTACCTTTAGAGGGCTTACGCAACAGGTAAGCTATCCTTTGCGCCATTTTTTATTAGCAGAAAGGTTCATATCTGATTTTTTTGTTGTATATGTTTTTAGCATATCATACATTACTGCAAGGAGTTGCAAAGTATAGAATTGAGCTATATGATTTTATAGCATGGGCAGGGTTTTTTCGTAACTACCCAGGTACCCTATGTTCTACATACAACAGTTGTTGTTTTTATAGTTGATTTGTAATGAAATACAAAATTCGTGTAAAAATTTTGGTAGCACATTTTCCAAAATATTAAAATTGATAAAAATATTTCCATTTAACAATCAGTAATTTTTATAAACTTCAAAAAAGGTACCTGGGTAGTTACGTTTTTTCAAAAGACCCATCTTTTTAGACAATGGGGGTATCTCAATGTAAGTTCTAAGTATTTATTCTTCTGGTTGTTCTGTGCGAAGTTTTTTAGCTTGTCTATCAAATTCTTCATCTATATCAGAACAGTCGCTAAATACATTGTTTATTGCTAATCTTGCTTTTTTCCTGATAACATCAATGGGATTATTTTTACTCAATCCTTTTTTTACCACTTTTTCAATTATTTTTCTTTTCCTTTCCTGATTTTTCTTAAAATTCTTTATTCGTTCTTCCTCTCTACCTTCCTCTTTAGCTCTATTCATGTCGATTTGTTTTTCGGTTCGTCTTAGTATGTAACGCTGATAAGCATTTTTCTTTTCTTCTGGAAGTTTTAAATAAGTTAATTTATTTTCAATTTTCTTTATGCATGATTGAGGCAAATGTTCAATTTCAGGAACTGTATCATTTTTAAGTATATAAAACCAATCTTCCAAAGCATTAGTTGATTCTCTTTTTTCAAATTCCGGAATAGATATTATAAAATAATCTGGTGTTATATTACTTGCATGAACTATAATTTTATTACCATTCCTATCTCTTTCATCTAATTCCAAAAGAATATCAATTTCTTCATTATTTATGTTATGATATATAGTTTTTCCCCTACATAATGACGACATATTTTTATCTGGCGTAAAATATAAAAGATTGATATGGTATACTTTTTTGATAGTAGAATAATCCATACCTGCAGCAAGTGAATCAACTATAGTACGTGAAGTTGTATAAAGTGCTTTATGAAAAAAAGATCTTTTAATATTACGTTCTATCTCTACTATATACTTATTTCCATATTTATCTTTTACAAGCATATCTACCAAAGAACCCTTGTCTTTTTTACTTCCTTTATTAGTTTCACTCTCAAGAAGTTCTAATATTTCTATCTCTGGTCCACCATAATGAGTAAGTATAGAAGAAATAAAGCTTTCTAATATCTCATAGTCTGTTTTACTTCTTAAAAGGTGTTTAATAGCATAATCAAAAGAAACAAGTTGTTTGGTTCCAGCTGGTGGTACTGGTACTATATCACTATATATGCGATCTTCTTCATCACTTGAATAGTGTACAGGATCCATACCAAGTTTTTGCTGTTTACAAGCAAAAAAAACTGAAGAAATAAAACAAAACGCTGTTAAAATTAATTTATTCATGATAATTAATCGATAATTATTTTTTATTGCTCGGATATGTCTTAATGAGCCATGTAGGCAATAATAGTAAAGAAGGCTACATCAGCGATACGTGTAACAAGTGTATCACTATCTCCCATGAAGACAGATCAGGCTATGTTTTAGTTACGATATAAAGATATAAAAACGTTTTCAAATAACTAGGAATAGTTGATCATTCTAGATGAAGCAATACGTACAACTGAAAAAACTACAAAAGCATGCAATTTCAGATGGCAGATGGAACAATATCACCGTGAAGTTAAACAAGTAACAAGAATAGGGAAATGTCCGTATAAAAATGCCAAAGCACAACATAAACATATTATTTTACTTCAATAATAGCTGGAATTGTTATGGCATGCACATGCATTGACGAAAAATAGGACCATTTATGCTCTAAAACACGAACTTTTAAAGATTGGACTTCCTTTGAAACATATGATGCAACCCCATTTTATTCTATTTCTATCAACAAATATAGGGCTGAAAATTAGCTTCTAAAGAAGTCTCTTTTTCAGGCAAAATTATGGAGTAGTCTATATACAACTTTCAACTAAAAATGAAAAATCCCTGTAATACAATTATTGGAAGAAATAATTTCATGTACAGCTCATCGAACAACTAAAAAAACCAACGCACAAATGCACGTTGGTTCTAAAAGAAAATTTAAGAGCTTTAATTTTCATTATAGTTTGAATAGTCCTTTCTTGGCGTAAAAGGATAGGATGACCTAAGCCGATTGGGTCTTGCTTCTCCCTCTCGCCTTAATGGCCTTCTCGTTTCTCTTTCTACTGGTTCATTGTGAATAATACTCCAGAGTCTTTTTTCCTGAGAAGAAGCAATCATAGAAAATGCAAAACCCGTTGCACCGGCCCTCCCAGTTCTACCAATTCTGTGCGTATAGTCTTCCGCTGTTTGTGGAAAGTCATAGTTGATTACATGTTTAATATGATCAATGTCTAGACCCCTTGCAGCCACATCTGTTGCGACGATAATAGAATAACGTTGATTTCTAAAATCTTCTATCACTCTCTTTCGGTGGTATTGTTTTAATCCGCCATGGATTACCTGGGCATTATAGTTAGCCTCTTGTAATTGATAACAAACATCGTCCGCTTTTATCTGAGTTTTTACAAAAACGATAATAGAACCTTCACGTTCATTAAGTTGTTTTACTAAAATATCAAACTTATCTGATTCTGAAACATAAAGACACTCTTCTTTAATGTTTTTTTCTTCATTATCATCAATTTCTATATTAATTCGTGCTGGGTCTTTTAAATAGGCCCTTGCAAGTTTTTCAATACTTCTATCTAATGTAGCCGAGAACATTAAAGTTTGCCGTTCAACGGGTAGCCGTTTGATAATCTTATCGATTTGAATAGAGAATCCCATGTCCAGCATACGATCAATCTCATCTAATATTAGAAAAGAAGTATCATTGATATGTAATGAGCCTCTATACAAATGATCTTCGACACGACCAGGCGTTCCCACAATAACGTTAGGATGTGACCGTAAACGCATTAATTGCTTCCCAATAGGTTCTCCACCTATTAATAATGCAGTACGTAAATGTTTACAACCACTAGCCATGGTTGACATAACCCCTTCTACTTGTTCCGCAAGTTCTCGTGTAGGAGCTAATACCAATACCTTTGCTCCAGGTTCGTTCATAAGCTGTGCAACTACAGGTATAGAGAAAGCCGCGGTTTTTCCACTGCCTGTTTTGGAAGATCCCAGAATATCTTGACCCGTTAAGGCCACTGGGATGACTTGATCTTGAATTGCAGTAGGCGTATCATACTGCATTCTTGCCAGCGCTCCTAATAGAGCTGATGGCAAGTTGTAATTTTGAAAAGTGTTGTTCAAAGTACGATTTTTAATTTTTAAAGACTTTCAATATGCTGTTACACATCAAAAATTCTAACATTACTAGTAACTTCTTTACTTCTACCATTTTCACTTATTAGTGAATTGATAAATCCAGATCTTTTGATTGGATTAACCCATTTTACTACTCTGTCCATGAGAATATAATCACAAAATATTATAATTAAATATACCTACAGACCTCAGACGTCTAATTAAATTTTCTTAATTTTAGATTCCTGTTAAATGATAGCAAAGCAAAAGCATCTTAAAAACTTTAGAATAATTTACAAGACGCTACTTGCAATATAGTATTTTTATCCTGAAAAAACAACAATTCTTTAAAAGATTCTGATAAAATTAATAGATTTTATCAGAAATAATATGATTATAAGTTACCTAAATAGATCCTCAAATTACTTGTTACCTATCCCAAATAATAGTGTGACGATAGTACCATCTGGGTTTTATCAACTATTTGCCGTAACTTTCTTCTTCCTAGAACATTGACAAACATATAATGCCTAAAATCTGTATCCATGCCTAAAATACCGATCAAAGTTAAAAACAAAAAGAAAGTGTTAAATTACGTTGAATCGATTCTAAAGATATTAATGGAGGACCCGAATTGTACCTATACGACACAACAGTTTCGTGCTTCTCTAAACATTAAAACGAAGTCAGAAAGAATACAATTAAGAAAAAACTTATTAGATCTTTTACAACAAGGTAAAATCAAAAAAATAAGCCAAGGACGTTATCTATTTTTGCATAATCACATTGACTTAATAGGTCGAGTAGACTACGTACGAACCGAATATGCCTATATCGTTATTCCTGATTATCCAAAAGATATATTGGTTCTTCAAAAAAATATGTTATCTGCACTAGATAAAGATTTAGTCAAAGTTCGCTTACTTTCAAATGGACGTCGCAAGCGCCCAGAGGGAATCGTAGTGGAAATTATAGAACGTAATACGGCACCAATTATTGGACGAATCACATCATTATCTGGAGAACAATTGACAGCTGTCTTCAATCAAAGACACGCATCATACTTAGTTGCAATAGAAGAGGGACATTTACTAAAACTACAAGAAAATGATAAAGTGGTTATTGCATTAACCTCCTTTCCTGATAAGAATAACCAATTATCCGGAAAAATTGTCAAACATCTCGGACAAGCTGGTCTCCATGAAGTAGAGATGCATGCAGTAATGGTGGAATTCGGATTAAATGATGTATTTCCAGAACATGTGCTTAATGCCACTAAGGATTTGCCTATGGCTATTCCCACGAAAGAGATAGCACGCAGAAACGACCTAAGGGAAGTCCCCACCTTTACCATAGACCCTGCAGATGCAAAAGATTTTGATGATGCACTTTCCTATCAAAGATTAACTAATGGTCGCTACCAAGTGGGTATTCACATTGCAGATGTAAGTTATTATGTTTTGCCAGATACGTTATTAGATATGGAAGCTTATGCGAGAAATACATCTGTATATCTTGTAGACCGTTGTATTCCCATGCTGCCAGAGTTGCTTTCTAACGAATTATGTTCTTTACGTCCTAACGAAGATAAATTAACTTTTTCAGCCATTTTTGAGTTGGATGATCGTGGAAATATCTATGATCAATGGTTTGGTGAAACAGTTATTCATTCTAATAGAAGATTCTCCTATGAGGATGCGCAAGAAACAATTGATAGACAAGCAGGCGATTTTTATCAAGAACTTACGCAACTGAACCATTTAGCTAAACAGCTTCGAACAAAACGTGTTAAAAAAGGAGCGATCAATTTCGAAACAAGAGAGCTGTCATTTAAGCTCGATGCAAATGGTAAACCACTTCAAATTATGCCTAAGATCCGTAAAGATACCCATAAGTTGATAGAAGAATTTATGTTGCTAGCCAATAGAGAAGTCGCAACTTATGTGGCTAAAATGAAGAAAAAATCTGAAAAGCTTGGTCCTACCTTTATATATAGAACGCATGGCCATCCAGATCCATGTAAACTCAATGATTTCTTCTCTTTTGTACGACAACTGGGATATAAGATTAATGTGGGAAATAGACCAGTTGCTAAAGTTATGCATGAATTAGAAGAGGTAATAAAAGGTAAAGAAGAGGAAAATATTATTCAATCGCTTGCCATCCGTTCCATGGCTAAAGCCCTTTACACTACGAAGCCAGATCCTCATTTTGCATTAGCTTTTACTCATTATAGCCATTTTACCTCACCCATTCGAAGGTATTCAGATTTATTGGCTCATCGTCTATTAAAAAAATACTTAAATGGTGAATGGATTTATGACGTTGATACCTATGAAAAAAAATGTCAATATGCTATAGAACGAGAGGGTATTGCTGCAAATGCAGAAAGGGCATCCATAAAGTATAAGCAAGTGGAATTTATGCAGTATCTAAGGGATGAGGTTTTTGAAGGTATTATTAGTGGTATCACAGAATGGAGTATCTATATAGAAGTTATATCCAATGCATGTGAAGGCATGGTAAGAGTATCAGATCTTTCTGATGATGAGTATATTTTTGACGAAAAAAATTTCCGAGTTGTTGGCACGCGTCATAAAAAAAGTTACCGTTTGGGCGACATGGTAAAAGTAAAAGTGAAAAGCTGTGATGTAGACAAACGGTTGATTCATTTTCTTTTACTCCAGTAGTCAGTTTTTATCTAAGTTAATTTTTTATATTTTTGATGTAGACTTGTTTTACATCTAGTATACAAATAAATGTAAATAAGTAGCAATGCTAGCATTGTAATAGATTTAGCGTGTATAATTTTACAGAACGGGGTGTGGCGCAGCCCGGTAGCGCACATGCATGGGGTGCATGCGGTCGGAGGTTCAAATCCTCTCGCCCCGACCACTAAACTATAAAAGTAAAGATTCTATGAGTAATTATAAGCAAACTTACAGTCTTTCTGTTATAAAAATTTTTCGCGTAAGCTTTATAGTATGATACTAAAAAAAAATCTTAACTTATTGATTGTTATTGCTTTTGCAATAATGTGTAAGACAACAGCATCTGCAGAGGAAGCTAAGGCTCCTTGGTCTATTCCGGTCGTAAACTCAAAAATCTCTACCAACGTATTGTATCTGCCTATTGCAGATGATCGGGTAAAGACAATTCCCATACAAGATTGTGACGAAGTACTCATTGATTTGCTTGTGGTAAATCATCCAAGAATTAAATCAACCATAAGTTTTGATAAACGACCTCAAAAAAAACACAGTGGCTATGCGCATGTTAGACTTGGGGTATATAAAAAACTACTGGCTATGCTAGATTTTTTACCAAAAAATGTTGGCATTGCCTATTTTGAAGCATTTAGGCCATTAAGCAAACAAAAACAATATTTTGATAGGAAATTTAGAGAGATTTTAAGTAAAGTACAAAACAAAGAAATAGCATATCAAGAAGCTTCAAAATATGTATCGCCTTTTATTGATAATATTCCGCCCCATGTTACGGGTGCTGCAATTGATATGATGCTTTTTGTTATTAATGGTCAACGTGAGGAACTAATGGATATGGGAACATGTAGTATTGCCAAGAACCAACATGAAACATTTTCTGAAAAAACAAGTAAAAAACAACGAGAGAATAGATTAATATTACTCCATGCAGCAATTCAAGCTGGATTTATTAATTATGGATTCGAATGGTGGCATTATAGTTATGGTGATAAAGCTTGGGCTTATGTTAAACAACAAGAAGCTGCTATATATGGATTAATCGCTGCACCTAATGAAATACCCTCTATGGATAAGGATACGTATCTAAAGAATTTTAATTAATAGTTATGTTTTTCTGGTAGTAGTTTATTGTGTTAAGAACATAAAGGAGTAATCCGATGTGATGCTGTGTATTGATTGGCTAATCACAAAATGTATCCGACATTCTGCACTAAAAAATGTAATTTTTTACAATTGATTAACAATTAATTATGGCATTTCTATTAAAAATTTTGGCTGTACGTTAGCTTGCGCATTCATTTTCATCTAATAGTCAATAATGCTATATATAAATATATTTAGCATTGTTTTTGATTGTATTCATAATCATAATAAAAACAGATCAGAATATCGGAAATATTTATATAATATCATATTTTAACCATTACTCCATCACGTAACATCGGTTAATATTTTGTATAAATTTCGATATCTTTAAGAAGTAATGGGTATAGGGATGCGACAAAGCATGTATGCTTCTTTGCTCTTAAATTTACAAATAAAACATAAAGTGTCTACCGAGCTAACTGAAAAGAAACAACGTCCTGACTGGTTACGCGTTAAATTACCAACAGGAAAACATTATGCAGCCGTACGTGATATTGTAGATAAACACAAGCTACATACGATTTGTACCAGTGGTAATTGCCCCAATATGGGAGAATGTTGGGGCGTGGGTACGGCAACTTTCATGATTTTAGGCAATATTTGCACCCGTAGTTGTTCTTTTTGTGCTGTAGCTACTGGAAGACCTACTTTTTATGACAAAGAAGAGCCCAAACGGGTTGCTCAAGCCATTCATCTTATGGGCGTTAAACATGCTGTAATCACTTCAGTCAATAGAGATGAGCTTAAAGATCGTGGTGCGGAAATTTGGCACCAGACGGTTCTGGAAACCAAAGCTTTGAGTCCTACAACAAGCATAGAGACTTTGATCCCAGATGTTCGGGGAACCTGGTGGGCGCTTGAAAGAATGATTAGTGCTGGACAGGAAGTTGTGTCTCACAATATGGAAACTGTAGCAAGGCTTTATAGAACCGTTCGTCCTCAAGCAAATTATGCGCGAAGTTTAGAACAACTTAAACGTATTAAAGAGTATGGTAAACGTTCAAAATCAGGAATTATGCTTGGATTGGGAGAAACAGATGATGAGGTTTACAAAATTATGGATGATTTGCGAGAGAATGGATTAGATGTTTTAACGTTAGGCCAATACCTACAACCCACAAAAAAACATCTTGAGGTGGTGGAGTTTGTTCATCCCGATAAGTTTATGCATTTCAAAGAAGAGGGACTTAAACGTGGCTTTGCTTATGTAGAATCAGGTCCACTGGTACGTTCTTCTTATCATGCAGAAAAACATATATGAGATGTTGGTGGTTTAAATAGATTTCTTTCGAAACGCATTATGTAACTCCATGTTATAATAGTCCTCAACTATAGGGCTGAAAATTAGCTTCGAAAAAAGTCTGATGTAGATATTATCCTTTTTTTTATCACATCTTCTTTTTAATTTGTGCTATTATGGGTGAAAAAATTATTTTAGGACTGGATCCGGGAAGTGTCATTATGGGATTTGGTATTATCAAAGAAAACAGCTTAGGTAGTGATACCCAACTGGTAACATATGGTGTTTTTCAATTAAAAAACTATAGAGAACATATGTTAAAAATGCGCCATATTTATACAAGTATGATGGATTTATTACACAAATACACTCCAGATGAGGTAGCTATTGAGGCTGTTTTTCATGGCGCAAATGTGCAATCCATGCTCAAGTTAGGTAGGGCACAAGGCGTGGCCATTGCAGCAGCATTGGCTTGTGAAATTCCCGTCACAGAATACGCACCTCGTAAAGTAAAACAGTCTGTTACTGGAAAAGGCAATGCTTCTAAAGAGCAGGTTGCTGCTATGGTTAGTCATCTATTGGGCATATCTATAGCATCTGTACCCTTAGATGCTTCAGATGCTCTAGCAGTAGCCCTATGCCATAGCCAACAACGTATAGCAACAGCTAATAAAGTTAAAAATTGGTCTCAGTTTGTGGCAACGCATCCCAATCGTATAACATCTTAATGTATATATGCACAAATCTTTATCAAGTTGCCCAGGGAGTGTATGAGCAACTTGAAACGAGACGATTTATACCCTGTATGGTATCCCAGCTAAGCCTATATGATCATTGTAAGGGGAACTACACCATAATCGGTATCGAAAAAAGATTGTTTTTGTGGAACTACATTCCCCGACTCTTCTGCCTCTGCTTGAATTTTCTGAAAAGCATCTAGATCCCCAAGTACAAAAGTGTGCTTTGCTCTATAAACAACCCGGCGTTGTATCACATTAGCAACAGTAAATGCAATGGCTAATAGATATAAAACAAATATACTAACTGCTGCTAGCAAAGAACTTATAGAACTATGATTCAATGTCATTATGACCCAAAATACTATACATGCTAATAGTACAGTCATTAGATCTTTTAATATAATCATCAAAAATCCGCCACCAGTATCTGTAACTTTTAATTGCAGATTTCCTATAGTTGTATTGTTCAAGGTATGTCGCCGCAAGGCTGCCCAGTACCACAAATAAGATAACCCAAATGTAAAAAAAGACAATAATCCTGTAATAATATTGGTAAGTCTCAGTGAACCTATAGGAGCTTTGTGAAAAACAAATGGTATGCCTCCATATTGGGTATGTTTTGTAACATAATCATATGATGCAACATCAAATCTATGCATTAAGAATCCAAAAGAAAGGATATTCAAAAACCTATATAGCAATCTTTTTCCTGCATATATAAAGCAAGACCCCCCTAATGTTATCCGTGCTCCTTTCCAAGTAATACGTGAAAAAACGTAACGATAAGATAAATAGGTAAGTATGTCCGCATAAGACAAAAATAGTATAATGAATGTACTTATACAAAGTAGCTCTGAATTTATTGTTTTTAATTGATCCATACTTAGATGACCAAACATCATTGTATATATATATATGGTCATAATCTTATTACATAGTATAAAGCTATCGAATCCTACAAATAGTAATTGGTAGCAGAAGAAAAGTAAAAAAGTCAATAAAAGAGTCAATAAAAACCCTTTAAATAATTCACCACCCGTTCCTGTATACTTCAGGTTATAAGAACCTAATTTAAACTTACCAATTACATACCGGCGCATTTTTGCCGATCCCCAACAAGAATGGATCCCCAATGTAATTATATGAAAAAATAAGTTTATAAGTCCTAATTTAAATATTTTACCTAATTTCCCCTCATATTCTAACTTATTTATGTCTTCTTCTTGATTCATATTTTCTTCCATTTTATATACCATTTAAATGCTAAAATTAAAAACGAGGAAGGCTATAATATAAGGGAATTATCGGGGATAACTTAACAATAAGCTGGCCATTATCCCTCCTAATATATACGCTTATTTATACAAAAGCCTCAAAATAAACATAGATCTTACCTCGCATCCATTAAGCAATATAAAATAATTTTATACTGAATTCAAATAATTATGGATTTTTAAAAAAAAATATCAACCATCTAAGCGCTATTTGCTGAGCGCAAAAAGCCGTTCTGCGTTTTGAGTGGTTATAGAGGCAATTTCTGAGCATATTACTCCCTTTATTTCTGCAAGTTTTTCTGCAATGTAACGCAAGTAGGCAGGTTCATTGCGTTTTCCACGATAAGGCGCTGGAGTTAGGTATGGGCTATCTGTTTCTAATACCAAGTGGGCAAGATCTATGGTACGTATGGTTTCTGCCAATCCACTTTTAGGAAGGGTAATAATTCCTCCAATACCTAAATATAGACCAAGCTCGATGCATCTTTCAGCCTCTGTGAGATTTCCTGAAAAACAATGCATAACACCTTTCAAAGTTCCATCCTGCTCTTTTTCTAGTATCTGCAATACTTCTTTAAATGCATTCCTACAATGAATGGCCACAGGTAGCTTATATGCTTTTGCTAAACGGAGTTGTATGCTAAATGCCTCTTGTTGCTCCATAGACAAATTCGTATCGTGATAAAGGTCTATACCGATTTCTCCAATTGCTACAAATGAAGCTTTCTGTAGCCATCCTTCTACCAGGTATAGTTGTCGAGTAAAATTTTTTGTTATATGACAGGGATGAATACCCATCATCGGAAAACAATATGTGGGGTAAATGGTTGCTATATCCATCATGCTGGTTATCGTTTCTTCATCTATATTGGGCATACAGATCTTATGCACATAATTTTCTTGAGCCCTTTGTAATATTTTTTTTAATTCTAATTGAAAATCATCTGTGTATATATGTGCATGTGTATCTATAAGTTGTATCATATGTCAATCGTTAGTGATTTATATAAGCTGGGCTCTAGCCCCTAACTCTATGGCTTCCATATGGTTAATATGTTTACCCTGAATTTCAAAACGCAATAGGGTGCGCATATGATGAAACCCATGCTTTCCCGCAGCACCCGGATTGAGAAAGAGTAATGGTGGGTGTTTTTTATCGTGCATAACCCTCAATATATGGGAGTGGCCACATACTAAAATATCTGGAATCTCCTGACCTAGTAATGTGCGTACTTGTGGTGTGTATAAGGGGGGATTGCCAGCTATATGGATCATCCATACTAGAATTTGTTCACATTGAAATTTTTGGATTTCAGGACATTTATTCCTTATTGCTTGGCCATCGATATTCCCATATACAGCCCGAACCTTTTTAAATTTGCTTAATGCTGTTAGCACTATTGGATCACCAATGTCTCCTGCATGCCATATTTCATCACATGGTGCAAAGTGATCAAAAACCTTGGGATCTAGCCATCCATGTGTATCTGAAATTACACCGATTTTCATAGTAGTTGTTTTTCCTGTATAGCTGGAATGGCCATTTCTTTACTTTTCTCTAATACAACTTTATGAAATTAGTGTCCTTGTTCAGGTAGTGTATCTTCTGCTACACTTGTACGCATCTGCGTATCTGCTTTAATATTTTGCATACGGTAGTAATCCATGATACCTAACTGTCCTTGTCTTAAAGCAAAGGCCAATGCCTGTGGCACTTCTGCTTCAGCTAAAATAACCTTAGCTCTGGCTTCTTCAGATTTGGCTTTCATTTCTTGCTCTAAAGCTACTGCCATGGCGCGCTTTTCTTCAGCTTTGGCGTCAGCAACACGTAAATCGGCATTCGCCTGATCTATTTGAAGTTTTGCACCAATGTTATCTCCTACATTAACATCTGCAATGTCTATGGAGAGTATTTGGAACGCTGTGCCCGCATCCAAGCCCCTATTAAGGACCAGTTGTGAAATCTTATCGGGATTCGCTAGTACTTCTTTATGACTCTCAGAAGAACCAATGCTGGTAACAATACCTTCACCAACCCGAGCTAAAATGGTCTCTTCACCGGCACCACCTACCAGCTGTTGGATATTGGCTCTAACAGTAACCCTTGCTTGCGCAATAAGCTGAATTCCATCCATAGCAACAGCAGACACAGAAGGCGTATTGATTACCTTGGGATTAACAGAAATTTGCACAGCTTCAAATACATCTCTACCGGCTAAGTCAATGGCAGTGGCCTGTTTGAATGAAAGACTTATATTTGCCTTATCTGCAGATATAAGTGCTTTAATAACAGAAGGTACATTTCCACCAGCTAAATAGTGTGTTTCAATTTCTGTTGTGGTTAATTTAAGTCCAGCTTTGGTAGCCACTATAAGTGCATCTACAATAACTCTAGGAGGAACCGTTCGGATACGCATAAAAACCAACTCAAATAGTCCAACTTTAACCCCCGAAAAGCGCGCAGTAATCCACAATCCGACTGGGAAAAAATGAAGAAAAACGAACAGGCCAACAGTAAAAAAGAGTCCTAAATAAATCTTTGTAAGGAACACCATATCATTAAATTTAGTAAGCGTGTAAAAAATACAAGGTTATTCATGCTACATGTCATGGTTATCATTTAGCACTTTAAGCCATGTTAAAAAAGTTATATCCCAATGTATATATAACAAAATTAATCTATTTTACATAGTTATCAAAAATGTGGCTAAAAATCTGAGAAACCCGAAAACTAAACTTGTTCCTTTGGAGGTTAAACCACTATTTCAACTATCTTAGGTTATCATTATTAACAAGCTTTTCATCATGCCTAATATGATGTTGTGCTAACAAATTAGCTGCTAAAGCAATAAAAGGCAATGCAATACCTATTTTATAGTTACTTAACCCATTAGGGAAATATACTCCATCCATCTTGTGTATAAAAAAAATGAGCAATAACATAAGCGTAATAAGCCCAGCATGTATGATAGTAGTAAGTTGAAGCTGTAATTTTCTGTTATCATGTCTAAGGATAGTATATACCAAAAATACAAGCATAAAAAGAATGAGTAAAAGAGATGAATTATAAGGGAATAATGTATTTTGTCCAGAAGAATGTATCACAGCATACGCATTAAGATACAAAGAACAAGTACCATCAACAGAAGTTTTTGTCCATATAGTAATCTTAATAAGGGCTGCTATAGATATAAAAACTACTGCTAAATATATAGATTGTACTCTTTGAAGCATAGAAAAATCCTAAACGAATAAAAAAACAGAAAAAAAGACAAGCAATAAGAAAAACGAAAATATAAAAAAAGAGAACAATACAAATCAAACATATGTTCTCTCAAAATCAGTTTGATCGTATTATTCTCTAAAAGACCGAATAGCTAAGTACCCTAGCAGAACAAGCTACACAACACGTAAAAAATCATGTAAGCACTTTACGCTTGTACTAGAACATAAACCTTTCCTTTTTCTAATTTTATACAAGCGGTCTGGACGGGACTCGAACCCGCGACCTCCTACGTGACAGGCAGGCATTCTAACCAACTGAACTACCAGACCGTTCATTCATATTAATGGCTGTAAATATTTTTTACTAAATGTAAATTTAATACATAAAATTATATTTATCAAAATAATCATCATTATTTACCAAAATAATTGCAACTTCAAATTGTCTCACGTAACTTCATGTCATGATAATGAAGTATTATGGTAGAATGAGTTAGTTTAGTTAAAAAATAGACATAATCTATATCTCTAGCAACTTACTAGGATAAACCATACTTTAAGAAAGAATAAGGTTCTTGTTGAATAAAAGATTATAATAGTTTTAAACTCAATTACAAATTATGACTAAAGCAGAAGTAATATTAGCAATATCACGTAAAACAGGTCTTGAGAAAGAAGACATTAGAATCATAATAGATGGGTTAGTATCCGTAGTTCAGGATTCTGTTGTAGCAGACCAACGTGTACACTTTAGTGGATTTGGTAGCTTTTTTAGGAAGAAACGTGCAAAGAAAATTGGACGCAACATCAGTACAAATACAGCAATCGTTGTAGAGGAACATTATATACCAGCTTTTAAGCCTTCTAAATTTTTCATGGCTAAGATTAAGGCTTCTAGTTAATGGGCATAGGCAAAATTAATATTCTTTTATACATAGCAGGTGTCCATTGTTAGCTATGTCAGGCTGTTTGGTTTATGCATCATGAGGGGTTCCGTAAAGGATTGTATAATGTGCAAACTGAGTAAAGGTATCTAGAATTAGATAAAATAATTATAAGTTATCTACTCAGTTTTGCACATTATCGATAAGCTCTTTCTCTGTTTTTATACGATAGGTCACGTAATAGAGCCATTTTTTCTTAAAAAAACCAATGATTAAGATAAGTACCCTGCTTTAATCTTATATAGCTTCTAACTATGCAGCCTGAATGCAACCAAAATAGACTTAGAATATAACCCAGAAAGCTTGTCTATGCTACATAGGTAAAACATGATACCTAACCATATAGCTTAATATTTTTTTTACTTTCATATTTATTAAGACATGCGCAAGTATGGTGTCTTTTTATTACAGATCATTGCAATTTTTTGCCCTTGTATAGTAAATGCCCTACATTCTTTTGATGATTATATAGAACAAATATACCAACGACATAATTTTACAGAAGAACAAGATTTTGAATCTATTAGAGAAGCATTACAAGATGCTTATGCTGTTCCATTAGATTTAAATAATATATCTCAAGAAGAACTATCTAGTTTAGGAATATTATATGAGGATCAAATAAAAAATTACTTTAACCATATAGCTCATACGGGCGCTCTTTACGCTCTGTACGAATACAAGCTATTCCCAGTTTTGATTTAACCACTATAACGTTATTAGTACCTTTTGTTTATGTTGTAGAAAACTATGGCACACCATCAAAGGGTAGTAATCATGCTTTAAATCAAGGGAATAGCTTTTTTCTCTTTCGGTATGAAACACCCATTCAATCCACTACTCATCAACAGTCTACACAGAAACGGTCAAATAGTGCACCATTGGGCAACTTGGATAAGTATATTGCCCAATCTTTCTTAAAGTATAACAATGATATGACATGGGGCATTACAGCTAGAAAACAAGCGGGAGAAGCATTTTGCTGGGATCATGATACACATCGATATGGATTTAACTTATGGTCTGTCTTTGTTCAATTAGATGGCCAAAAATACTTTAAGCGCATGGTCATTGGTGATTATCAAGTTGGCTATGGGCAAGGTTTATTATTAAGTAGTGGTTATTTTCTTCCAAAAGGCTCAGATGTGCATACTATAATATGTTCTCATAACACAGGCATTCGTCCTTATAAAGGGATTAGACGTGTAGGTTTACGTGGCCTTGCTATTACATCTGTCTTAGGAGGTATTGAGCTAACTGCATTTTATGCAACCAATAATTTGGATGCGAAAATAGCAATAGGTGAAGATGGTCAACCCTATACCAGACATATAGATCCTACTGGTAAATACGATACAAACAATAATTTAAAGAAAAAAGGGACTGTTCATGAGCAGGTGGTTGGAACAACCATTTTAAGAAAATCTAATAGAAATCAAACAGAACTAGGCATTAATATAATGTATAATTATTATGATGTTCCCATTCTTACGGAGGAAAATTATGCTGTTCCATACTTATTGCAAGGGCAATGTGCCTTAGCTACCAGTTTATTTTATCGTTTCTTATGGAAGAATATAATCTTATTTGGAGAATATGGCATCAACTTTTCTGATCCAGCTACTAAAAATAAACAAGGTAAACATGCAGTAATTCAAGGCATTTTGATAAGTCTTTCTCGTTATGTAGATTTTTCTTCTTCCATATATTATTATGGAACAGGGTTTTATAGCCCCTACGGGGGGTCCGTACATGCTACAGATAACGCAAATAAAAAAGGATTGAATGCGATTGTTAAACTAACCCCTTGCCCAAGTTGGCAAATAGTAGCTGATTGGCATACTTTTGCTGTTTTACATCCTAAAACCAGGAGTTCCATAGTAGGAAGTGGTAATCATTTCACAACACGTTCTTGTTATGTCTTTAACCGAAAGACTTTATTTACCATTCAACAGAGATTTAAAGAGGGCCCTAAAGCAAATTCGAAATTCAAACAAAATAAAACGATCCAAGACAATAAAGATAAAGCTATAAAAAACAGCATTAAATGTAAGGTTGATCACCAAATTACCCCTGCTTGGCGCACAAATATAGAAGCCCAATATGTGTATCATGCTTATTCAAATCAAACATATCATGGATATGCAGCATCTTCTAGGCAAAAGTGGAAGGTCAAAAAATGGCAATTATCGTGGAAGATAACTGGTTTTAAGGCAGAAGATTATACTACTCGACTCTATTTTCATGAGCCAGGTCCATTATATGGCGGAACACGGTTTACTCCCTATTATGGAAATGGCATAGCTACTAGTTTTTTAGTATGTTGGAAGCCGATTTCATGGTTTCATTTAGCGTTAAAGTATGGGTTGGTTTATGCTGTTAGTGATTTACATCAAATAGCTAAACCGAAAAGCACGCGCAGTTCTTTATCCACTCAAAATAAGCAGAATGGTCTTATACAAGTCATAGTACGTTTGTAATGGCAAAAACTAGACAGCACTGGTTTTAACGTAACAATCCAAGCTACTGACCGTTAATAACGATATGTATAAAGGGGCTCCTGGGGCTTTAAAAAAACATATTTTCTTGCTGTATCTAAGATTATCGAAATCTTTTGGTGTAAGTAAGACTGATTCCAGAGAGACTAAGTGTTGAAAATCCACTTTCTAGTGGATGCTGATAAAGCTTAGCAGTCATATTATTCATCTTTGAAAATAGATAGGCAATTTCCCAATCATTTATTAGATTGGAAGATTGACCAAGTGCAGTTGAAAGCCTAAGATTCCGTCCTAGAAGCATATAACTAACTTTTATTTTAGTTTTTTCTAGCAGATTTAGATTTCTTTTGTTCCATTGAGCAATACCTAAATCTGTTTCTATTTCTAGATTTCGGTCTATTTTTGAGACTAAATCTTGTATTTGTTGAGACAATAGGTCATTTATACTATTGCTTAGTGCATCCCACCCATTAATCTCTTTTGTATTATACACTTTTTTAGCCATTAATAGGCTTAAAATCTGTTTGCCACGATAATTCTTATCCAATAATGCTTTTGATGTGCATTCTTCCAATGCATTATTTAATTCAGAATCGATGCTCTTTACTGGGAAAGAAACACTATAAGTAATATGTGGATTCCCTAAAGAGCCACTTGCATAAAGAGAAATTTCTGCTGGAATAGGTCGCTTATCATTGCTTTTAGGACATAGTTCCGTTATAGATGCCATCTGTGTATAGGATGCCCGAATGTGCGCAATGCCTTCTTGTGGATAACCACTAAAGGTTACTTGGCTATTGGGTATGATGGTGAAATTTTTCTGAATTAAATTGTAAACAGAAATAGCGCAACTGCCTTTTTTAAAAATATAGTCACCTATTAGGTAGGGTTTACGATCAGTTCCTATCTCTAGCTGAATATTTCCTACGCCTCTTCCTTTAATCATGTCCTTACTATTGTAAGAGCCAAATAAAACCGTAGTTTTTACGGTTGGTAAAATAGTTAAATTAAGTAATAATTTTATAGATAGCTTATCTTTATTTTCTTCTTTGGTATCCGTGGATGTATCATTTTCTTTGCTATTATTTGGTTGTTTATAAACAAACCGAACCAGTTGTGTTGTATTATCGATCTGATCCTTATTGGATGTAATAATGCTAAAATCACCCTTGTCGGTTGTTGCCTTAGCTTTAAATACTAGGTTGCGAATAGGCCCTTGTATTTGTAGTGTCCCACTGCCATATAAATTGCCATAAAAATCAGCATTATGTATTTGCGTTGTATTTAACAGATGTAGCGTTGATACTTTCCCAGAAAGTGACAAAGGAAATCCATTGACTAACTCAAGCGTTCCACACAAGTTGGCATAACCTGATTGGCTATCATGCAACTGTAATGAATGAATGTGTAAGATGTTTTTTTTTGCTTCTATTGTACCATTTATTTGATAAAGTGTATTCCAAAAATCTATTTTGAGTTGTCCTTTATCTACGTTACCCTTTCCATTTAACTCAAGTTTGTGCAAATGATTCCCTGTCAACTGAAACTTACCAGTTAGTTTTCCTTTTATTTCTGAAAAAATAGATATAACAAAAGGATTAACTAAATCAAGTTCCATTTGGTTTAATGTAGTAGTAAGCGATAGATTGTTTTTTCCCCCACCCAGCGTGTAGTAACCGTGTGCTTCTAATGGTGTATGTCCTTTATGCACTAATTTCCCTTCTAGAGCTAGTTTGTTTTCTAATTCATTCCAGTATACTTTTGCAGTAAAATCACCTATTGATTGATCTTTAACCTTACATTCTTTTACATGTATGTTGCCTGTTGTAGTAAGTATATTTTTTATATGGTGGACTGCTAATGTAGCATCTATAGTGCCTTGACATGGTCCTTTAATTACTTCTGAAAGATAATGAATAGGAATGTCATGTATCTTACCATATAGCGCATTGTCCTTGCTCGATTCGCTAAGTTTTCCTCCAATATGAATCGTTCCTTGTCCATCTGTTATAAATAGGTCTCCAATGGCGACCTCTTTTTTAGAAACAAAACTAGATCTTTGTGTTTGTATGCTCCACACCTGATCTTTCACTGTTAAGTTAGATGGTAATAAGTCAATTTTTATACTATCTTGTGTAAAAGATCCTGAACCTTCTACAAAAAGGGAGCTTTCATATGCTGGTATTGTTAATTTATTTGAAATAAAAAACATATTTTTGCTGACCTCAAGCTGCAAGGAAAGCATAGCTGTTTCAATCTTTTTATGCCAGTTTTGCTTTTCTGAAGTACAGTTTAATTGCACAGATCGAAGCTTTTCATTCGTTGCGTGATGAATCGTTAAATCAACCTTTGCTTGCTCAAACTTCAATGCTTTAAAATAAATATCTGAGGACTTCGTTACTTTTAAGGAACCATGGTATTCTTTATCATAAATAAAATAACCTACTAATGTAGTAGCAGGAGATACATAGATATTCTGTGCAAAACAATTCAATATAGGAGATATGTTTTTGCAATGGATGGTATATTGTACATTAACTAAATCGGGTATGTTTTCGTTATTTGCCTGATTTTTGATCTTATGGATCCAATGGGTTAGATGCTTGATGAAACTGTTAATGGTAAATTTCCCTTCTAGTTTACAGTCGATTAGAGGTGAGGTCAGGGTGAGTAGATTTTCTGTTCTAGATGACAATGAATTTATTTTTAACTCTTTTACCATTAGTTCGTTTTTCGATTTTTTAATCTTTGTCTGATCAAATGTACATTGCCCTACTGGAAATTTGTCAAAAACATGATCCATATTTAAGGAAAATTTTGTACTAATCTTTAATGGATAGTTGGTTAAAGCAATTTTTTCTAAATGAAGTTTTCTTATGATACCATCTATTTTTAGGTTATTTGGTTGCTTAAAATTATAGCTTCCCTCTATGGCCAAATCAGCATGTATATCTTTGCTATTTAAATGAAATGTCATCATTCTGTTATCTATGCTACAGGAGGTTGTCATATTTTTATAATCATATGTACTACTGGTCATTTCCATTCGGTCTGCAACTGTATGGATGCTAAAGGTGTTGCTATGTATATCATAGCCCCTTCCTTTGACCTGAAGTAACGCAGAAATAGATGATATAGGGAAACTTGGCAAGATCTTATGTATGGCTATATCTGTTAGCTCTATTTTACCATTGTACATTAAGTCTTTTTCTTTATCAAAGTATTCTATTGCAAGATTTGTAGATACATTGCCTAAATTTGTGGAGAACTGTCCCGTCAGATTATTTTTTTCGGCATTACCAGTTAGTTGGGCATTATTGAATAGTATATAGGTCAGTTTATTTAAATAGGGCATTATTAGAGTCTCTTTTTCGAGATAGGGTAAAAGATCTGTGGTATGCAGTAGGCCATTTGTAACGGAAATGTTCTTTATGGTATTTTTGTCTTTGCCTCTATAGCAACCTGTAGTCTCCACATAACTGCCTAAATTTCCAAAGGAGAGCTTGCAGTTCTCCCATATCACACAATCAGATGCTACAGACATCGCTCCATGTAGTTTGTAACATGTGTTGATTTCCTGAAAAGAACTTAAGAAATGGGCAAGGTCAATGGATGATAAAGTTGTTTCATTAAACGTTGCTTCGAACAATAGCTCTTCTTTTTTATTTGAAAGTTTAGCCATTTTATTTTTATTGCTGAGCTTAAAATCTCCTTGTAGCCTACTATGGTTTGTTAAAAGCTGACAGTCATTAAGCGCAAGGCTATTGGGGGTAATGGCAAACTGTGTAGTTAGGTTTTGTAATGGAAGGGGTAGACCACTAGTACCCTTATAAGAGAGATTAGTTATTTTGCCACTGTTGTAGTTGGTAGAAGAGCAAAAATTTTCTACAGAGAGATGTATATCTTCTACTATAATACGTTGTTGCCTCTCCTGGCTATAATAGTCAATATAGATATTATTAAGAAGCATATTTCTGATAAAGAGATCAGTTTCTGTTTCTGGCACAAAGGGAAAAATAACCTTTGTATAAAAGGACATGATGTTTAAGTTTTGGTTGCTATCTTCTTCTAAGAAGAATTTGCCATTAGATATGGTACATGTGTCCACGATATCCGGTTTAAGCAAAAGCAGACTAAAGGGTTTAATTTTGCAATGGAGTTGATGAACATGAAAAAGGTGTTGTTGTTGGGGATCTATTGCTTCTATGCCTGATAGGGTAATGTGTTGTAGCCAGGTTAGTTGTATGTTATCACATTTGATTTTATATGGTGTCGTTTTATTTATTTGATTTAAAAGTCTATGAAGTAATTTTTGCTGCACTACAGGTAAATGCAATAGGCCTATAACAGTCATAAAACATATAGGAATAGCAACTAAAAGCGTTGTTGCTAAACGTATACACCATGCCTTAATGTTCTTTTTTATTTCTTTCACAAGGTAAGTAGTAGTTTTTTTATCCATTTAATTGTTTTTCCTTTATGGTATTTATAAAGGCGTTACGCATAAACTGAATCAATCTAAAATACTAACTAATCTTGTTTTTAGCTAACCAATGCATAGAGAAATTTTCGATAGCACTTATATTTCTGTTTTTTAGCCATTCTCAAGTTGTCCAACCCTATATCTTTTATTTTGAAAATAAAAGATATAGATGTAAACTTGTGGTAGTGAATAATACCTATTCCTAACGATAGAGACCGTTCGGTCATTCATTGCTATAAGTAGTCGGCCCTGAAGTATTATTTATTACATTGGTTATCAGATTTAAAAATGGTATTTTTGCACTAAAAAATAACAAGTTTTTGCTATGTTTTGTACAGAAACCTTGCAAATTGATGATAATACCTTTCAAGCACAAACAGGTCAAGTAAATTGCTCCAATGACTCATTGTTATGTTTTATCATTTTATATATAATATGACTTAAAATCAATTTAATTTCTCAAATTAATGATCATGCACAAAAATTTTTGTTACAAATAAAATATGCAAAATGGGTTAATTTTTCCTTGTTTTATAAACAAATTTATATGTGAATATGTAATTGAAAATCAACCATATGGTGAATACTTCAGGGCCGACTATGTACTTTTCTATTTTACATAGGTTTTATCCCACATTCCGCTAGTTTTGTCCCAAGGCATAAAAATTACGTTGATTCTTTATAACTCCCCAGGTGCCTTTTTTGAATTTTGTAAAAAAAAACTGATTGTTAAATATAAATATTTGGTGGTGGTACAAATATATGATGGGATAAAAGACTGACATTGAGGATTTTCCACTATATTTGATAAAAAACGGCT